>NZ_JBFUKF010000150.1:0-12347 GCF_056400985.1 Mucilaginibacter sp. P4_G9
GCCTAACGCAGTACTGTCCTAAAGGCATGGCGTATACTTAGCATGCGGGTCACAAGGCTGGAGCCTTGCGACAGCGGGGGAAGCATATGGCCATACTTTGCCTAACGCAGTACTGTCCTAAAGGCATGGCGTATACTTAGCATGCGGGTCACAAGGCTGGAGCCTTGCGACAGCGGGGGAAGCATATGGCCATACTTTGTTTAAATTGTTAGGCAAGCGACACTCGCATGGAAGAATTAAATCTTTAAAAAGTGACAGTCCAGAAAATAATAAAGAATTGGAAAATCAAATTCACAATAGAGAAATAGAAGCTGAAAATAATTATGATGAAAAAAATCCGTAATACATTAATCTGCTTATTCGCTCTTAATGTAAGTTCTTGTTACTCACAAGTCAAATTATCTACTTTTGATCGCATTGTTAAAGATAATAGTGGGCAAGCCTATCTTAAATCCCATTTTGAAAACAATGCATTGAAATCCCAATCTTGGCTTATGAAGAATGATGAGGTTCAATTAGTTTTCAATCCTGATACCCCGGCGAGTGTCAAAATCGAAAAAGACAAAGTTGCCTGGAAGCAATTTATTCAAGACCATCTTCGCTGGCCGTCTAAAGATATAGAAGGCAATGTATATGTTGCTCTCTTAATTGATGACAAGGGCACAGTAGTAGACATGCGCGTTGTTAAATCAATAGAGTTGTGTAAAGAATGTGATTCGTACGCTATAAGCTTTATCAAACAATTACCAAAGTTTACACCTGCAAAATTTAAAAGAAAAAATGTTCTTAGCGTCAAATATATGGTTATTCCTTTTCAAACTCCTTGACTATGGGATTGCCTGTCCAGCTACCGCAAGGGTTTTTCTCAGCTACCCCAGCTACCGCAAGAGCTTTTCGCTGCCGCAAGGTCCAGCCTTGTGGCCCGCATGCAAGGTATTGAATTTGCAAATCCCGGATGTACGTTTCGTCCGGGATTTTGTATTTTTAAAGCATGAACTGCAATTATAAATTCAGAAATCCGGAAGGATTATATTTTTGTAAGTTTTGCAACCGTTTTTTGGATAGATGTTTTTATAAGGATGTAATATTTTGATTGCTTAACATTGTGCTGTCCTAAATGTGTGGCGCATACTTAGCATGCGGGTCACAAGGCTGGAGCCTTGCGACAGCGGGGGATGTAGTCACTGCAGAACCAATTGCATTGACTAAGAAAGCTTTTGGACATACATTTGATATTCATGGTGAAAGCGCTACTGATTTTTTAACTAATAGAGCAAGTGGATCGGGCATGGCTCAAGGCCAATTTTTGGATAATCAGGCTGCAGCCGGCTTTATAAATGACAATTTGGGCCAATTAAATAACGGAGCTGTTTCATTACCTATACCAGATGGTTTTCCAGCAAGAATGATTAATCCTGATGGTACCTTTGGAACCCCTACAAAAATAAGATTGGTGCCAAGTGGCAACGGAGTTAAAACAGCTTATCCTGAATATTAAATTAAGAGTATGATTATTAATAAGGAAACTATTTTGAGTTTGAACAAGCTGTTAGGATTCGATTGTAACGGAAATGAACAGGATTGGCCTGTAGAGTTCTCTGATCGGCATAGGATATTTGAATTCATTGAAATTATAAATAGTACTCACCTATCTGATCTTGAAAAATATTCGATCGTTTCTCTCGTGTTGTCTTCATATGATGATTATCTTGAAAGCGAAGTAGATTATAATAATAATCATTGGTCAGAAATAGTCAAAATATTGAATGCCAACCCAGCTTTATATGACGAACTGTTAAATTATTGGGCCGCGTGGGGCAAGGAGAATAAGGATGATTTGTTCTTTATAACTCCATTGGTAAGGGTTTATTTGAAATCACGAAGTTGATATCTTTGTGTCTTACGCATACAAAGCCTGGCCTAACCGTCGGGCTTTGTTGTTTTATAGTGCAGCTACATTCTTTTGAAAGAAGTCTTTAAACTTCTTCTTTGTGAGCATGGTATCGATCATTTTAAAGATCATGGACTTATCATCCGGGTCAAGTTCCTGGATCAGCTTTATTTGCTCAACGGTCGTTTTATCTTCTACGGTTACTTCGTGGGGCATGTTGCTTTCCATGTTCACCCCCAGCTACCGCAAGCGATTTTCACACGCTGCCGCAAGGCCTTAGCTGCCGCAAGCACTTTAGCTGCCGCAAAGCTCCAGCCTTGTGGCCCGCATGCAAGGTATTGAATATGCAAATCCTGGATGTTAATTCATCCGGGATTTTTTTGTATCCCAAATGTCGCGTAAAGGATAGAAACGGATACCGGCCAAAGTGGCTAATGCCTCGCGCAGTATGAGTGGATAGCCTGGCCCCCGCTTCTACCAGCGGGGGATACGCCCAAGTAAAGATTTAAGAACACCGACGATTACCTTGTGCGGCATAATGCAAGCCTATACAGGCAGCCGGAACACCAGCCCATTAATGCCCAACGCTTACTACCCGGGTAACTTTCCATTGGCCATTTTTATATTGCCATATGTGTACAAATTTCATGATACCTATTACAGGCTGGCCGTTTTCGGTATGGGTAAAGCGGTGGGTTCCCATTTCAATAGCGCCAAAGCCGGGCATGGGGTATACTTCCAGGCTTTCGGGCAGCAGGTCGCGCCGCAGATCGGCGGCCTGTTTGTTTTCAAAAATGCCTTTGAAACCGGCCATGGTGCCGTCGTAGCCGGTAAGGCCCTTGCCATCGTTATAAAACTCCACGTCGGCCGCAAATAAAGTTTTAAGCACCTCCAGGTTACGGCTGTTAAAGGCGTTAAACATTACGCTATCCATATGGGCAATTACTTTAAACAGCGCAGGGTCTTTAGGCTTAAAAGCCGTGGTTTGGGCATCGGCGGTAAAACCAACTGCAATGGTAATAAACATTGCAAAAAAACATATGCGGAAAAACAGACGTTGCGTTTTCATGGTTAAAAGTGTTAATTATACCGGGTAGACGCCCGCGGGCAGCCCATAGTTACAATTAAACTAAAATATTTGCCTCGACCTGTTTTTTTGCCAAAAAGCGCCTGGCAAGCCACTTCCGCACAGGCTCGTCGTACAATTTTAGCGAGGCATAAGCAATGGCGACGCTAACAACAAACAAAAGCAGGCCAAACCAAATACCATAGTTCATAGGTACCTTATTTTTTGCCACCCAGCCGGTATACAGGTATATTAATGGGTAATGCGTAATATAAATAGGGTATGATATATCGCCAAAAAACCGGCACACCTTTGCCGAAAACTTACTGCTTATGTGGCCCCCGGCGCCAATGGCAACAATGAGCGGGAAAATAAGGATGATAACAATCGACTCATACAAACCATTCATCCACAAGTGTTCGCTGCCGCCAATGCGGGGGATAAACAAAACAAGGGCTATCAGCAGGCTGCTTACCGTAAAAGCGCCTTTAATATGGATAAGCTTACCCATGCGCGAAAGCAGCAGTCCCGCAAAAAACGGGTAAAGCAAACGGGCGAAACCAATATTAAGCTGGGTTGTATTGATGCTCCAGCCCCCAATAACATCGCCCTGAGGCCCCAATATCAAATACTGAACAAGAAAACAGGCAAATAAAAGCACCAATACCGCAAGCACCTTTTGCGAAACTTTACGAAAAACCAACGCATACATAATATTGGCGATGTATTCAAAAAACAACGACCAGGCAGGGCCATCCAACGGATGCATTTCCTGCCAGCCGCGTATATCCATAGATACAGGCAGCGGGATCATGGTAAAACCAACTACCATTACCAGCAGAAGCTGCCAAACGGGCGTACCTGCTATAAGCGGAAACGCCGGACTGGCCTGGAAATAAAAAAGCAAAGCGCCAATTACAGTCCCCATAATAACCATGGGCTGCAGCCTGATGAGCCTGCGTTTGTAAAAATCCCACTGGCTCATCTTCCCCCAGCGGTCGTCATAAGCGTAAGCCACCACAAAACCCGAAAGCAGGAAAAAGAAATCGACCGCCAGGTAACCATGATTAATAATCTGGTTGAAACGGTTACCGGAGTAGGTTTCCAAAACGTGAAAAGCCACCACAATAAGGGCGGCAACGCCACGCAGGCCATCTAAAATTGGGTAATGTTTTTTCGAATCGGGATAAGCAGGCGATGCATTCATTTTACTTTGTGATAATTATAAATGGATAAAATAATGTTTAATCAGGTTAATGGCGGCCTTTGGTTTACGCAGCAGCATTTGATGCTAAATGTGCTTAAATAAATCGGAAATACATAAATGAAATTTACGGAGTTCTACAGGAACTCCTCAATGCTATATAAGCCAAGGCATTGCCTGCTCCAGGAAAACAAAAGCTTCGCAGACGAATAATAATTTGCGTGCCGGAGATGTGTTATCCTCTTTGACGCTTGTATTGTGAAAATGAGCGATGGCAGACTTGCGACTTATTCAGCCTTTGATCGGTATTATCACTATCTAATCCGGTGAAGAACGGATCTGCTGATAATTTCTGCTCATATCTTCGCAAATAGTTTCATATTTCTTAAATATTTCATCGAGCTCTTTTTTTGTGGTCTTACCCTCTCCGCGGGAGTATAAAAAAATAAGCTTTTCGCTAACCGACTTTAAAGATATAACTGCAATGTTATAAATGATCCATAGATCTTTATAATCAAAAAATTTATTAAGCGAAGTAATACCCGACGCAAGTGCACTCGCCGCCAAGGCATAATTTAAATACTTATAATCAACGATAGGTTTATTGGTTTCGTCAATTACTTTCCAGCCTATCAATATAGTTGTACCAATAGAAAATATTACCGACAATGATTGCATTGCAACAGCGAATCTTTTATTTAGCGTTTTCTTTCTCCTGTAGTCCGCAATTTTTTCAAGGATGCGGTCGTCCAGATTTTTAATCTGCTCTAATGTTACTGGTGTATCATCACCCAATGGCAGGTTGGAGTGAGTGGTTGCAGGGATAGTCATAATTTTAGGTTAATTGCCAATTATACGGATTTATATTTATTCACCTAAAATTTAGTTTTATTCAATAATCCTCGGTAGATGCCACTAAAGTCAACAATTCCAATACCGGTTCTACTTCCAGCTGGCTTGCCCAAAGCTGCTCATCAAATTTTTTGAAGGATGGCAGGGAAGTGAGCACCTGGTGGGCTTCCTCGTTTTCAAGCTGATCGAAATGCATAAAGGTTTTACCGTCGGGCAGCAACCAGGCGCCGTATTTAATGCCGGGGTGATTCAACTCTTTTAATTCTTTCACAATACCGGCAATGTTTTCCTGGTTTATTGCTGCAAATTGGGCGGTGGTGGTGTATTGTACCCGTACTATTTTCATGGTGATAAATTTTAATAAATTGATAATCAGGTTATTTATATTACCTCTACGGCCGGGCGCAGATGATTGATTATTTATTAGAACCCACTGGTACCACTCTATAATTCAAGCCTGCGGTTGTGCCGCTTGTTACATCAATGGTAACGCCGGTTATTTTGCTTGCCAGGTCTGAAGCCAGGAACGTTGCGGTATTGGCTATATCGGCCATTAGTGGCAGTTTTTTCAGCATGGTGTCTGCTTCCAACTGCCTCATGACGGGTGCCATCACTTCCGGCTGAGCGGCAATAACATCAGCAAATATCCTTGAATCCGGGGAACCGCCCGAACGAATGTTTACCACCCGCACACCATATACGCCTAACTCAGCAGCCAGGTTCACGCTAAAGCTTTCTACCCCACAGCACGCCGCCGCGAAGCCGCCTGTATAGGGATAACCTATTCCACCGGGAGTTGCTGTAAGCGACAAAATAACCCCCGATCCCTGTTTCATCATTACCCTACCGGCGGCCGTAGCCGTTAAAAACAGGGTTTGCAGGGTGGTAGCTACCGGACGCACAAAGTCGTCTACAGGCAGGTCAACCAAAGGAATGCGCTGCACAACATTAACACCAACAGCATTGAACGAGATATCTACCGTACCCGCTTTAAGTGCAACACCATTGATATGGCTGTTGATTACCTTTTCATCAAACCCATCCACTTCGGCCACTTCTGCAAGCCCGCCGCCGGCAATAATTTCATCTGCTACTTTTTGTACAGAAATCAAATTCCTGCCGGTTAAAAATACCCTGGCGCCTGCAGCGGCCAATGCCCTGGCAACCGCGCTGCCTAACGAGCCCCCGGCACCATATATAACTGCGTTTTTGTTTTGGAGTATCATGCTGGTTTGCTTATTTATTTGAAGGATTATGCTATACAAACCTAAAATTAAATATTCTTTTTAACCGGGGTATTACGGACAATTTACGGGTGTTATTGCGACATGTGAGGCCGGATTTGAAAACCTGGAGACTGACCGGATTGGCCCTGTATATCGGCGAAGATTCACCCCCGATCAGGCTTCGTCAGTCGACCTTCTCTTCAGCTTCGTTTCGCAATAGGGTTAAGAAAAATGCCTTTTTGCACATTTATTCACACAAGCTCCAACCCTATCCTCCACCCACTATTCACAACTAAACTTTGCCAGTCAAAAAAAAACCGCTACTTTTGTGCTGCCTTAAAACATTTACTACCGCAACTAATGCCTGTTCAACCATCGCAATCCATATTCGACCAACTCGAAACTTTCGGGCATAAAAAGGTTGTATTTTGCAGCGATCCGGATACTGGATTAAAAGCAATCATCGCTATTCATGATACTACACTCGGTCCTGCTTTTGGCAGTACACGCATGTGGAGTTATAAATCAGAGGCAGATGCCTTAAATGATGTTTTGCGCCTGTCAAAAAGCATGACCTATAAATGTGCAATTGCCGGCCTTAACATGGGCGGCGGCTATTCGGTCATCCTTGGCGATTCGCGCAGGGATAAAACAGAGGCGCTGATGCGTAAATTTGGCCGCTTTATTAAAAACTTTAACGGCGAGTTCATCACATCCGAAGATGTTGGCACCAATCCGCGCGATATGGAATACATCCGCATGGAAACAGAATATGTTACCGGTATTCCGGAAAGCCTTGGTGGCAGCGGCGATCCGTCGCCTGTTGCCGCGCAGGGAGTTTTGATGGGTATAAAAGCCTGCGTTAAAGAGCAGTTTGGAACTGATAATCTTACCGGCAAATCGGTAATTGTACAGGGCGTAGGCCACGTTGGCGAGCACCTTGTACGCTTGCTTCGGGATGAGAATGTTAAAGTTTATGTAAGTGATATCCAGGAAGAACGCATTGGGCAAATAGCCAAAAAATATGGTGCCGAAGCAATATCAAACAACAGTATTTTTGATATTGATGCTGATATATACGCACCCTGCGCACTGGGCGGCACGGTAAATGAGCAAACCATCAACAAGTTAAAATGCGGTATTATTGCCGGCTCGGCCAATAACCAGCTGCTGGATGAAAGTGCGCACGGCGAAATGTTACTGGATAAAGGCATCATGTTTGCGCCCGATTATGTGATAAATGCCGGTGGTATCATCAACTGTTACTCGGAGTTAAAGGGGTTCAGTAAAAAACGCACCATGCAGCTTACCGAAAATATTTATGAGGTTACCCGTAATATTTTAAAACTTTCTAAGCTCGAAAACATTTCAACTATTGACGCGGCGAATAAAATAGCCGAAAAACGGATAACGGACATAAAAAAAGTAAAATCATCATATTAATTATAATTTAAACTGTGGGCTATCCGGCTCACCAAATCGTTCTTACACATGTTAAACAGAAGGCACCTAAGGGTAAAAGTATTGCAGGCGTTGTACGCGTTTCATTCGTCAGATACAAGGGAGATCACTCATCATGAAAAAAACATGCTGCACAGTATCGACCAGGTTTTTGAAATGTATATTTGGATGTTATCATTAATATCCGAGGTGGTTAATTACGCCGCAAACGATAAAGAAGAACGCGCCAACAAATATTTACCCTCCGCCGAAGACCTTAATGCTGACGTTAAAATACTCAGCAACAGGTTCATCCTCTCTCTAAATGATAACAGGGACTACCTCATCGCTTTAAAAAAATATAAAGTTGAATGGCATTTTGAGCCCGAGCTGGCTAAATCACTGTTTATCATTCTTAAAAAATCGCCAGAGTATGCCGAATACCTGGCAAAAACCGGCGATACCATCCAAACGGATAAAGACATCATCAAATTCATTTTCAAAAAAGTAATTTTAAAATCATCATTAGCTGAGCAGGTTTTTGAAGATAAGTTTATTTTTTGGCCGGTTGACCGTGATGTATTGCAGGCTTTGATAGCCAAAACATTCAAAAATTTTAGCAGCGACGACTACAAACAGAACCACCTGGCCGAAATTACCGGTAACTGGGTAGAAGATCGTGAGTTTGTGGTTGACCTGTTTGAAAAAAGCATTCGTTTTGATAAAGCCTACCAGGAACTGATAGCAGCCAAAACTACCAACTGGGAGCCCGATCGTATAGCGATGATGGATACCCTGCTGATGAAAATGGCCATTACCGAATTTGTTAACTTTACCTCTGTCCCGGTAAAAGTGACAATTAACGAGTACCTTGAAATTTCAAAGGAGTTTAGCACGCCTAAGAGTAATTCATTTATAAACGGTATCTTAGACAAGATTTTGATAGACCTTAAAGCCGAGAACAAAATACGTAAAATAGGCAGGGGATTAATAGAATAACCATAGATCATTTAGATGAAGAAATTATTTTTAAGCTTAATAACCGCGGGTTTGTTATTATCGGCCTGCGATCAATCAAAAACAAGTGGTTCAACCGCAGCTGCAGATAGCGCTGCAACAACTACCGCTAATGCAGCCAATGCCCCAGTCATGAAGTTTGAAAAAGAAAGTCATGATTTTGGCAAAATTAAGCAGGGCGATAAGGTTAGCTACGATTTTAAGTTTACCAATACCGGTAAATCGCCATTGATCATCTCAGAAGCGCATGCAACATGTGGTTGTACTATACCCGAGTGGCCTAAAACACCTGTTAAACCGGGCGAAAGCGCTTTAATAAAAGTAACTTTTAACAGCGCGGGTAAAACCGGTTTACAAGACAAGCAAATTACTGTTACAGCCAACACGGTACCTGCCCAAACCATGGTACACCTTATAGGCGAAGTTTTAACTAAATAATTCAATTAATTTAAACAATGATAGCAACTATTTTATTACAGGCACCGGCAGGTGGTTCAGGTGGTTACGGTATGTTAATACCTATGGTGTTAATTATCGTAGTATTTTATTTTTTCATGATCCGCCCGCAGGTTAAAAAGCAAAAAGATCAGAAGAAATACGTAGATGAACTGAAGAAAGGCGACAAAGTAGTTACAACAGCCGGCATCCATGGTCGTATCATCGACCTTAATGATACTACTTTTTTGGTTGAGGTAGAAAACGGCAAGATCCGTTTTGATAAATCGGCAATATCCTTAGATGCCTCAAAAGCGTTGAATACCCCGGCAGTGGTAAAAAGCTAAGCTTTTTACCAGCAAGGATAAAGGAACAAGGACCGAAGGACATTCCGAAAGGCGAAAGATGATTGGTAATTTTACCATTATCCTTTCGCCTTTAACCTTTAACCTAAAAAGTCCTTACTCCTTTGTCCATTAATCCTTCATCCTAAGAAAAATGGCTATAGTAAAATTATCCACAACAGAACGGCGACGGCTTTCGGCATTTTTTACCTGCCTGGGGTTGGCTGTTATTGCATGGATCTTTACTACTCTCTCCAGCCCCTTACCCTATATTGTTAACGAAACTATAGCATATAAAAACGCTCCTCAAAAACGCGCATTTCATTCGTTACAAGCCGATACGATAAAAGCAACTATTCAAGGTACAGGCTGGCAAATGCTGTTTGCCAGGATGAAGCCGGAGAGCAAGCCAATTATTGTTGACCTGGCATCGCTGGAGACCCGCAACTACGTGGTGCTAAGCACACAGCTTAAACAGATCAACGCAGCCAGGGAGGCCAGTCAGCAGATTACCGTTATTGATCCCGACACGCTATATTTTGATTTTAGCAACCGCTTAACCCGCAAAGTACCCGTGAAGGCCATGATGGGCATCAAGTACCAAAAACAGTTTGCTATATCGGGCAATGTATCCATAAAACCAGCTTATATAACCGTAAGCGGCCCAACAGAACGCCTGCAAAAGATAGTGGAATGGAAAACCGATTCGATAAAAGCAGATGATATTAATGAAACTATTACTACACGTGTAAATTTACAAGCCGTTAACGAAGGAAATTTAAGTATTTATCCAAAAACTGTACAGGTTATTATCCCGGTTGATGAGTTCACCGAAAAAACCTTAGAGATTCCTGTGAAGCTGGTAAACAATCATAATTACGATAATGTTAAGGTTTTTCCTCAAAAAATTAAGGTGACTTTTACCACTTCATTAAACCGTTATAAGGATATGACCGCAGACCTGTTTGAGGCTACCGCCGATCTGGACCTTTGGCGTGATCATGGCTATTCAACCCTGCCCGTACAGCTCACCCGCTTCCCACCGTTTTGTAAAATAGTGAAAGTAAGTCCGGCTAATGTTGATTTTATTGTAAAAAAATAATGCTTAAAATAGGTTTAACAGGCAATATAGGCAGTGGCAAAACCACAGTAGCAAAAGTTTTTGAGCTTTTGGGTATCCCGGTTTT
Source organism: Mucilaginibacter sp. P4_G9 (assembly GCF_056400985.1). Lineage (NCBI taxonomy): Bacteria > Pseudomonadati > Bacteroidota > Sphingobacteriia > Sphingobacteriales > Sphingobacteriaceae > Mucilaginibacter > Mucilaginibacter sp. P4_G9. The sequence continues at coordinate 10,663 of NZ_JBFUKF010000150.1, forward strand.
TTATGCCGATGACGAAGCCAAAAAAGTGATGGTAACTGATGCTGATCTGATTGAGGCTATCAAACAAACTTTTGGCGCCGAATCATATTTGGAGGATGGCGCCCTCAACCGTAAACATATTGCAGCTATAGTTTTTAACAATCCCGCCCAATTGGAAAAACTAAACTCGCTTGTACATCCCGCAGTTTTCAGGGCTTTTGAGGCCTTGGAATCAAAAGCAAAAAATGCCCCTTATATTATACGGGAAGCAGCCATACTATTTGAAAGCGGGTCAAACAAAACGTGCGATAATACAGTAATAGTTACAGCACCACTGGATACACGTATTGCAAGGGTAACGCGGCGCGATGGCATATCCCGCCAGGAAGTTGAAAAACGTGAAGCCCGGCAGATCTCAGAAGAAGAAAAGAAAAAGCTGGCAGATGATATCATTATAAACGACGATCATCAGCTGGTAATTCCGCAGGTGCTTGCATTACACAGCAAATATTTAGCCCTTGCCAATATTTAAAATTAGCCGGTAAAAGCTATTGATATCGAATTTTAGCTTTTAGCTTTATTATGATGATACTTGATGATTTTGTACAGATAGATGATAAGGGCCTGTATTGCAAATACGGCGATTTTTATCTCGATCCAAAACTACCTGCAAAAAAGGCGGTAATTACCCATGCCCATGCCGACCATGCCATTAGTGGTAATAATGAGGTTTACTGCACAAGAGCCACCGCAACTATTATGCAGCTACGGTATGACCGTACGGCTGCCAGGGTTTTCAATATTGTTCCCTTTAACGAGTTGTTTACTGTTGGTGACGTAAAGATAACCCTTATACCTGCAGGCCATATGCTGGGTTCGGCCCAGGTATTAATGGAATATGAGGGCACACGTTACCTGTACACGGGCGATTACAAGCTGCAACCCGATGCAACCTGTGAACCTATCGCGTGGGTTACTACCGACGTACTGATTACCGAAAGCACTTTTGCAGATCCGGCTGTTATTCATCCCAACCCTATCGAAGAAATTAAAAAGATAAACGCCATTAAAAGCAATATCCTGTTGGGTGCTTATGGGCTGGGTAAAAGTCAAAGGCTGATCAATTTAATAACAGAACACGCGCCGCAAAAAAAAATCCTGGTACATCATAAAATTATGCCCATTAATGCCATTTACGAAAAGATGGGTTTCCCTCCCGGCAAATATCAAATGTATGGCCGTAAACTGATGAAGGTGCAGGACGAGTTTGTGTACATTGTACCACCGTTTACATTCGACAGTTACATTAGGGCTACGGGCGTTAAGCGCCTGTTTGCCTCGGGTTGGAAAAACCTACAGGTAAACAACCAGGATACACTTTTTATATCCGACCATGTGGACTGGAACGATATCCTGGAAACCATAGCCCAAACTCAACCCAAACAGGTATGGACCCTGCATGGCGACGGCAGGCACTTAAAAAATCATTTCAATAACCGGATATTTGTTAAAATACTTAACTAATGCTACAGGAAGGTATTGATTACTATATAAACGAAGATGGCAACTTTGTTTTTACAAAGCAGTATCACCTTACCCGCGGCTATTGCTGCAAAAACAAATGCCTGCACTGTCCCTGGGATTATGGCAAACCAAAAACCGCTGAAAATAAGGAAGATACAAAAAATGAGAATTAAGCCTCATAC
>NZ_JBFUKF010000151.1:0-12307 GCF_056400985.1 Mucilaginibacter sp. P4_G9
TGCCGCCCGAGCAAAACTGGTTCTCGAACAGATTTTTAACTATAGGCTATTATGCCTTGGTCGACTTTTTTGAAGTAACACCAAAAGCCGACCGTTTCTCGGAGCTATGCGGCTGGCGTGACCTGGATGATATGCCCGAACTTCAGCTGGATCATTCCCTGATATTTAAAACCGCTTTGGATACCCTGCGCCTGCAGCTAAACTATCAGCCTATTGGCTATAACCTGATGCCAAAGGAATTTACCATGCCCGAGCTGCAAAAACTGTACGAAACCATACTGGATAAAAAATTGGACCGGCGCAATTTTCAGCGCCGGATATTAGCCTTTGGCATCCTGAACCGTGCCGAGCAGCCCCGTAAGGGAGGAGCACATAAGGCCCCTTATTTATACTCTTTCGATCTGAAGAATTATAGCAATGCTTTAACTGAGGGTTTTAAGGGGGGATGGTAAAGATTATACCCATGACGCATTTGCAAAAAAACCTTTTGTCATGCTGAACGGAGTGAAGCATCTATTATACGCAATGCTTCTTCGCCCTGTATAGTCTTCGAATAGATCCTTCACTCCGTTCAGGATGACAAACCTTTTAAAACGTCATTTCCCCTTCAGAGTCCCCGGACTTTAGTTTTCGCAAGCGCGATTTATTCACTTAGTTTAAAATTCTATTCCGCCACATACTCCAGCTTCACCTGCACATTTAAACTCTCGTTCATTTTGGCAAACTGGCCCGAGTTACGGGTAAAATCGGCGTCGGTATCCATATACATATTGGTTATTTTAACCATTTCGGGATGCTTATCGGTGCCTATATTATAGGTAAGGCCCTGGCCACTCTCTAAACTTTCTTTAAGTTCGAGGTATTGCCTGCCTGTAATGATGATCATTTTTTCTGCAGTCATTGTAATTCAATTTATAATTGGAAATACTTAAACAGGCTGATAATGGTTTAGCCGGATGTAATAATAACGTACTAACTGTTAAATCCAACAGCTTTATTTTCCTGTTTATTATATTTACCTCAAATATAACTGATAATCTGGCTTCATGATCAACCTTAAAAAATTACTCCCTGTAGTTTTACTATTGGGCACTACCATAGCACCGGCACAAATAACTTTACCTATAACCACTACCCTGCAAAAAACCTACACCAAAGGCACACGTACCAAAGGTGGTGCGCCTGGTATAAATTACTGGCAAAACACGGCAAACTATACCATAAAAGTAAATTTCGACCCTAAAACCCGCGTGCTTAGCGGCACAGTTGGTATCGATTATATCAATAACAGTCCTGATACACTTAAAAAAATCCAGTTTAAGCTTTATCCCAATATTTATCAAAAGGGTGCAATACGGGATATGGCGGTATCGCCAAACGACCTTACGGATGGCGTGCAGATCAAATCCATGAGCATAGATAACCAGCTATTAGATAGCGCAAAACGCCACATCAGCGGCACCAACATGGAGGTAAAGGTGCAGCCTGTCAGTCCTAAACAAAAAGTTCATTTAGATATTGCCTATTCCTACACGCTTAACAAAACATCACATATCCGCACCGGGCAGGTAGATGATGGCGCTTTTTTTATAGCCTACTTTTTCCCGCGTGTTGCTGTTTATGATGATATTGATGGCTGGAACGAATACCCGTATGTAGGTTCGCAAGAGTTTTACAATGATTTTTGTCATTTCAGCGCCGAGATCACTGTTCCCGGCGATTACCAGGTTTGGGCAACCGGTGATCTTAAAAACCCCGATGAGGTTTACAATCCCAAATACGTAAAACTGATAACCGCAGCGGGCCATGATGATAAAGTAACTGATATTATTACCGAAGCGAATTTGGCAGCAGCAGATATAACCAAAAAGAACCTTACCAATACCTGGAAATTTGAGGCCGATAGTGTTACCGATCTGGCCTTTGCCACCAGTAATCATTACATCTGGAAGGCAAGCAGCCTGGTTGTTGATCCAAAAACCGGCAGGCGTACCCGTGTAGATGCGGTATTTAACCCTGCCCATAAGGATTACTTCGCGGTAGTAAATTATGCCCGCAAAACGGTAGAAACCATGAGCTATAAATTCCCTAAATGGCCTTACCCGTACCCGCATGAAACCGTTTTTGACGGCCTCGACCAGATGGAGTACCCCATGATGGTAAATGACAACCCGCTGGATCAAACCGAGGATGCGATAGAATTAACCGACCATGAGATCTTCCATACCATGTTCCCCTTTTATATGGGGATTAACGAAACTAAGTATGGCTTTATGGACGAGGGCTGGGCAACTATTGGCGAATGGCTTATTAGCCCGGAGATTGACCCTACAATTGTAGATCTTTATGGCATGGGCGCGGTAAATGTTTCTGCAGGATCTGAGCAGGATTTACCGATCATGACACTTACCCCGGCATTAACCGGTGTTGGCAAATTCACCGATAATTACCCTAAACCCGGCCTGGGATACCTGTATGTAAAAGAAATGCTGGGCGACAAACTGTTTACCAAAGCCCTTCACAACTACATCAGCCTGTGGCATGGCAAACACCCCATGCCGCACGACTTTTTTAATTGTATGAACGCCGGAGCCGGCATCAACATGAACTGGTTCTGGAAAAACTGGTTTTTTGATAATGGAATACCCGACCTTGCCATTAGCAAAGTAACCCATGCGGCATCAAAGTATATCGTTACCGTTACCAGCATAGGCAACAAAGCAGTGCCCGTACATCTCACCGTTCTTTATGCCGATGGCAGCAAGCAATTGGTGGGCAAAAGCATTGCAGCGTGGGCAAAAGGCAACAAAACAACCACGCTGAGTTTCATTGCAAAAGGGGCAATAAAACAAATCTTGCTGGGCACCACTTATGATGCTGACGCAGATAAAAAGAATAATATTTGGAAACCCTGAGGTTGGAGCAAGGATTTTGGGAGTAAGGATAAAGGACAGGAAAAATAGAATCAGGAACTAACAGTCCCTCTGTCTTGATACTTGATACTAATTACTTGATACTAAAAAAAATAATGAGGCAAAAACTACCAATTGATAAATTCACCGAGCCGGTAAGTAAGTTCATACACCAGGAGCATACCAGCGGGATAGTGCTTTTTATCAGTGTTTTGGCGGCTATTATTTGGGTAAATTCTCCGTTCGCGCATTCATACCACCAGGTTTGGGATATTAAAATTTCGCTGGGCTTTGGGGGTTATGTGCTCGATCATCCATTGCACCTTTGGATAAACGACGGCCTGATGGCGGTATTTTTCTTTGTGATAGGCCTGGAGCTGAAACGGGAATTTATGGCCGGCGAGCTATCTACCTTAAAAAAGGCGTCTTTGCCCATGGTAGCCGCTTTGGGCGGGATGCTGGTGCCTGCCCTCATTTACTTTTTCATTAACAAAGGTACAAATGCCGAACATGGCTGGGGCATCCCTATGGCTACAGATATAGCCTTCGCTCTTGCACTTCTATCTATAGCGGGCAAGCAGATCCCATCCTCGGTAAAAGTGTTTTTATCGGCTTTGGCTGTGGCCGACGATTTGGGTGCCGTATTGGTCATTGCCATATTTTACAGCTCGCATATTGCGCTTGTGCCATTAACTATTGGGGTTTGGTTATTGATTATACTACTCATTGGCAATAAGCTGGGCATCCGCAGTATTGTTTTTTATTTGGTGATAGGCTTCGCGGTTTGGGTATCATTTTTACTCTCGGGCGTACACGCTACCATAGCCGGTGTACTGGTAGCCTTTACTATCCCCGCGCGTACACGCATCAACGAAAAAAGCTATGCCGAAAGCCTGAAAAAATTGTTATTCGATTTTGAAAAACAGATCCCCAACAACAGCACCCTTACAACATCCGAGCAACACCATACCATCGAAAAAATAAAAGAACTAAGCATGGATGCCGAAACACCGCTGCAAAAAGTAGAGTACGCCCTGCATCCCTGGGTAGCTTTTGTAGTAATGCCGCTGTTTGCCCTTGCAAATGCCGGGATCATTATTGGCGCCGCTTTCTTTACATCGTTGCTTAACCCGGTAAGTATGGGCGTAGCCATTGGTTTGCTTGCAGGTAAATTTGCTGGCGTTTTACTGGCAACCTGGCTAATGGTTAAATTTGGCGCGCAGCTACCCGCAAAAGCCAGCTGGAAACAAATTACAGGCGTAGCCCTGTTAGCCGGGGTTGGTTTCACAATGTCGCTTTTTATCTCTGGTCTGGCATTTACCCATCCCGAAATGGTTGACCAGGCTAAGTATGGGATTTTGCTGGCATCGCTATTGTCGGGAATTTTGGGGGTGATTGTGTTGAAGAAATCTTGATGATTGTATGAACCGGGATTTTATCTGAACCGGAATTTCTGGCAGGAATTTGCTTTTTATTGGTATTCAAAAAAGCTCCGCCGTTAAAAAAGAATTATTGAATTTACAGAATTTTGGCCACAGTAGTTGATGCATGCGCCGCGCCTGCTTTTATTATAAGGTAGTTTGTGAAATGATGTAGCCGTGAGATTGGCAGTATGCATCATTATGAATGATCTGCATTATACTATTCCAGTAGCTTACAACATATTATCCTCAAAAATACAGGTATGGTGAAATACCAACCAAAGGTGATCCGGCACATTCTTATTATCCCATTTGTATTTTAAGCTGCTATCGTACATGGTTGTTAAGGCTTTTCTATCTCTTCAATGGAAAGTTTAGTAGTTTTTGCAATAAATTCAATGGCTAAACCTTCCTTTTTGAGTTCCCGGGCAATGGCTATAGCTTTTTTATATTCACCTTGTTCAATGCCCTGTACAATGCCCTGTGCAATGCCTTTTTCCATACCTTCTTTTAAAGCATAGTCCAACACATTCTTATTATCCCATTTGTATTTTAAACTGCTATCGTACATCGTTTTTTCCTCCTTTGTCAGGTTAGTATATTCTGCAATACTGAACAATTTCTCAAATATCGGTTTCCGCAGGTAAACCGGGATCTTATCCATTTGGCTAAGGTGCTTTAATACATAAAGCCATTTATCCAAATCGGTTTCCAGTTCGGCGCCTGTTTTTACAAAATTACTTAATTCAATATAAGTATAACCCAGTTTATCGTAAAATATTTTGCCTGTATCCCTGTTACACAGGTATATATCATGCAGGTATTCATTTGCAGGGCTTACTTCAAGCGTAAAATCTTCCAGTAGGGCGATCAGGTACACCTCTGTTAAATTGTAAGCCCATTCGCTGCGTTTGCCTTTGGGTGCCTGATCACTTATGAGGCGACTGGTATAAAACAAAGCCCTTTCTTTAAAATATCCCTGCCGGCCCCGCTGCACTTCAATTATAAAGCTTTCGCCCTTATTGCCAGTGCAAAGCAAGTCGAATATGGCTGCACCTTCGTCCCTTAAATCGCCGGGGTGTTCATTTTTATTGTAAACTAAATCTACAATATGCTTGCGCCCCCTGAACACTTCATTTAAAAAAGCGATCAGCAGATCCTTATTAGGTTCGTTCCCAAATATTTTCTTAAAGGCAAAATCAACTAAAGGGTCAATGTATTTCCCTGTAACAGGCAGTTTATTTTCGGGCATAGCCAAAGATAAAGCATAATTTTGGCATAAAAACCCATCTTAGAGGTAAAACGTATGCCATTTTTAGTTCTATAATTCCTTAATCATTGTTACAGCGAAGTTAGTCAACGCCGGGATAAATATTGGAGAGCCCTGAGGATATTAACAGTTGCAAGCTAACTTGATTGCAGCCCACCTGCAAGGTGTACGACATGCAAGTCCTGGATGTTAGTAATCCCGGTTCAGACAGTTCATTTGCACATCCAACCTACGGCCTCACTAACCTCATCAAAATAACACTATGCCCGGCTATGGTTTGCTTAAATTGCTTTTTTGTAGTACCCAGATCCCTATTCGTCCAAATATCATGCAGCTTGAATGATGTCTGTTTAAAGTCGATACTAATGTTGTTGGGTTCATTTTTTATTGGATTTTCCTGCCAGTTGTAGGTTATTTGCTTTGGCGATACCGACCGGTTTAAAAAGCAAACAGCCACCTCATTATTACTCAATGGCTTAGCCCAAACTTCCAGACTATCTACCTGGTAAACTCTCGAGGCTGYTATCCCCAAGGCGTCCTGATCAATGGCTATAGCCTCCTTATTGGTGAGGATGGATTTTGTTTGGGGCGACATTTTACGCAGATCGTTACCAGCGGCTAATGGAGCGGCCAGCATACACCAGAGCGAGAAATGTGCTTTATCTTCATTAAAGTTCATGCCGTTGCCAACTTCAAGCATATCGGGGTCGTTCCAGTGATTGGGGCCATTGTATTTGGCAATAGCAGGTTGTTTATCTAAAATAGACATTACGCTTAGCGCTGTCCAGTTATTAAGGTGCTTATCCTTATCAAAACTGGCGGTGATATCGCCGGTGGTACGGTACAGTTCGCCAACACCTTTGGCCCAAAGCCAGGGTTGGTGATTGCCCCACTCGCACAGGCTAAAGGTAATTGCCCTGCCCGATGCTTTCAGCGCCTGGCTCATGGTTATATAGGCCTCACGGGTGTTAAGGCTATCGGTATTGCACCAATCGTACTTTAAAAAGTCCACACCAAAAGAAGCGTACAAACGGGCATCCTGGTACTCATGCCCACGACTGCCCGGAAAACCTGCGCAGGTTTTGTTGCCCGCGCAATTGTAAATACCAAACTTAAGCCCTTTGGAGTGCACATAATCTGCAAAAGCTTTCATGCCATTAGGAAACTTCTTAGGATCCGCCACCAGGTCGCCGTTCTTGTCGCGCTCCATAGTCATCCAGCCATCATCCAGCACAAAATACTTGTACCCGGCATCGCGCATGCCCGACGATACATAGGCATCAACCATACCTTTTAGCAATGGCTCATCAATATTGGTCTGGAAAGTGTTCCACGTATTCCAGCCCATAGGTGGTGTAGGGGCTAAATTATCTGCCCGTGACGCTGGTTGTTCTTTTGCTATCGCAATAGGCGCCGCCCCATCCGCAGTTTGGCCTATCGCAGTTCCGTAAGCTACGATGCTTACTAATGCAGCTAACAAAGTCTTATTGTATATTTTCATATAATKTTATTTTATCCGTTTTATAATTTCAATACAAGCCCTGCTGTTGTGATAAGGGCATTTCCAAAGGCCAACCTTATCTTCACCAGGCATAATGCTGCCGTCTTCCTTTATCCCCCAAAACCATTCACCGTTTTGCTGATCCAATATTTTAGCCTTTACAAAAGCCCAGTTTTTTACAGATAGATCAAGGTATTTTTGATCCCGGCTGATTTGCCAGGCGTTAAAAAAGCCCACCATCGCCTCGGCCTGTACCCACCAGTGTTTCTCTTTAATGAGGTGATGTTTGGCAGGCTCGTACTCGTACCATAAACCGCCGTCGGTATCCAGGCCTTTCAAAACAGCATCGGCTATCAAAGGGCACATTTCCTCAATATCCTCTTCCAACAATATGTCATTTATTACTTCGGCCGCTTCCAGCAAAAGCCAGGTTGCCTCAATATCGTGCCCGTATGATACCGTGTCCGATTTTCCGTTCCAGTCTTCATCAAAGAACAATACGAGGTGATGGGTTTTTACATCGATAAAATGATCGAAAAAATTCCCTATCAGTGTTTTTATCTGCTTCCGGAGTCCTTTATCGGGCCAGATCCGGTATAGGTTGGTGTACGCCTCCAGTACATGCAGATGGGTGTTCATGGTCTTCTTTTCGTTGGCGTCTTTCGCGCTCAGGCGCTGGTCGCCAATAGGTTGCCAGTCGTGGGTGAAGGCTTMCATGTAGCCGGTTTTATGCTTATCATAGCTTTTAGCAACCAGTAAATGATACAGGGCTATAGCCTGCTCTTTGGCCACGGCTAWACCAGAAGCCTTATAATATTCGCTCAGGGCATAAATGGTGAACGCGCTGGCATAAACCTGCTTTTTAGTATCCAGTTTATTGCCCTCATAATCAACCGACCAGTATACACCGCCAAATTCGGCATCAATAAAATACCTGCTTATATAATTGTAAGCACGGTGGGCCATTTGCAAGCTTTCGGCATCCGGCTTTAAATTATAAGCCGCCGAAAAGCTCCACAAGATCCGCGCGTTGAGAACCGAACCTTTGGGTGCATTGGCAGTAACATTGTTATCATTATTTATCTTACCAAAAAAACCGCCGTTTATCTCGTCTGGTGCATGTTTTTTCCAGTAGGCAACGATGTTACTTAACTCGGCAATAAGTTCGGTTTTGTAGTTTGCCAATATATCTCCGGGACCATCTGTATGTATATGCATTTTTTATAGATAAAATCCGCTACAAAGCTAAAAAGTCATTATGATGAAATGATATCAGGGCTGTTTTCTTTCAAAATTTCAAACAGCATCCTGCAAATTTTTATTCCTGTTAATAATCTCATAAACCGTATCAACCGAAGTTGACGATCTAAATCCATCCGCAGGGGTATTCACCACATAATCAACCAGTTTATCAACTGTGGTGGTAGCTACATGCATGCGTGAATCTGATGAAGCGTAATAAATAAATACTTTACCATCATCATCTGCTATCCAGCCATTACAAAAAACCACGTTTGATACATCACCTACCCGTTCTTCTCCCTCGGGTGCTAAAAAGTAACCGCCGGGCTTGCATAAAACTTTGGTGAGGTTATGCAGGTCGGTCATGAACATGTACAGCACATAACGCAACCCGGCTGCGGTGTTACGTACGCCATGCGCCAGGTGCAGCCATCCGTTGCCCGTTTTTATAGGCGCCGGGCCCTGGCCGTTTTTGGCTTCGTAAACGGTATGATAAATTTTATTATCGATGATAGTTTCCTGGTCAATAACCGCATTTTCCATGTTATCGGTTAAACCAAAACCAATACCTCCACCCGTACCCGCRCTGATAAAACCATCCTGCGGACGGGTGTACATGGCATATTTACCCTCCACAAACTCGGGATGCAATACTACGTTCCGTTGCTGCGGCGAATTGGTTTTCAGATCGGGCAGGCGTTCCCATTGCACCAGGTCTTTTGTGCGGGCAATTCCGCATGCGGCAACAGCCATTGATTGGTCGTGAGCAGGGGCGGCGGGGTCTCTCCTTTCGGTGCAGAACAGGCCATAGATCCAGCCATCCTCGTGCTGCGTTAATCGCATATCATATACATTGGTATCAGGCTCATCCGTTTGTGGCAAATCGATAGGATATTCCCGGAAAGTGAAGTTGCTCACGCCATCGGGACTTTCAGCCACTGCAAAAAAGGATTTACGATCTGCTCCTTCCACACGAACCACCATCATATACCTGCCATTAAACTTTATAGCGCCGGCATTAAAAACCGCATTGATGCCAAAACGCTCCATGAGGTATGGGTTGGTAGCAGCATCCAGGTCATACCGCCAGTTGATGGGGGTATGTGCCGCCGTAAGCACCGGGTTAATATAACGATCAAAAGCACCATTACCGGTACCGGCTGTTTGATTGGGTTTTGTTATAAGTTGCTGTTGTTCCTGTTGCAGCAGGGCCAGCCTTTGTTTAAATTCAGGGGTCATATATATCTATGCTATCAATAATCTTTTAATTTATTCCACCAGGTTCTTTTCAGGATCAGCATGATCACAGCCAGCAAGGCTACGGTTACCAGCAATGGCATTTTTTGGTTGAGGATGAGATACATGGGCAATATGGTAAGGCACAATTGCCCTATTGTACCTATTACCACGTTGAACATATTCAGTTTGAAGTTTTTATTGGGCACAAAGCTTGCATCCCGGGCCATTACCAGTTTTTTAACCGGCTGCCAGAAACCCCAGGGACGTACATTGCTGTAAAAAGCTTTTAAAACCTCCATATCGGTAGGTGCGCTTGCATAGGAGCCTATAACCGAACCTGCCATCGAGATTAAAAACAACACCGGGAACCAGTACAGCAACGCACCGGTTGGAAATAGCAGCGGAAACAGGAAGGATAACCCTGAGAATATCATCGACGATAAAATGCCGGCCAGCATGCCATAAAAGAAGCCATTGGCATTAAAGCGCCACCAATGCCATTTGAGCACATTGGATGCGATGTAGCCGCCATAAAGCGCCGATACGATCCATTGCAGTACGCTGTTTACATCCTTTACAAAAAAGCCCAGGACCACCCCCACTGCCACTACAACTACCCCAACCARGTAATTCATGGTGATAATTTTTTTGGTAGATGCTGCAGGGTTATAGTATTTAAGGTAAATATCGTTAACAATATAAGCCTGCGCCGCATTCATGGTACCGCTGAATGTACTCATGAAGGCCCCTAATAAACCGGCAAGCAACAAACCCACCAACCCTACAGGTAAAAAGTTATTGATAACTGCCGGCAAAATCCTTTCAAAATCGATACCTCCGGCAGCATCTTTCAGGTTCATTTCATGGTAATAAAGCAAACCCAATATGGTTAAACTTACAATAAGCGAGTAGCGGATAGGCAGCAGGATAATGCTTACAAATCCGCTCATTTTACTGGCTTCCTCGGGCGAACGGGTTGAGAGGATCTTTTGCATATCATAATTCGGCGCCGGTCCGGCCAGCGCCGCGAAGAACCCTTTGAATGTCATCATCATAAAAAACAAGCCGAACAGCGAGTAGCCATCATCCTGTATTTTTTGGTTAACCTCGGCAATAATGCCCGACCAGTTCATATCCAGGTGCTTACCAAAAAATGGGCTGTACCAACCGTCGGGCACGTTGAGGTTATGCCCGGTTAACTTGCTGGCAGCAATAAAACCTATCCAGATACAGGCAACAGACATAATGCCGTACTTAATCATATCGCCCAAAACAATACTATGCATGCCGCCCAAAATGGAATAGAACATAGCAAACAGCGTAAATATAATGCCGTAAATATGAGGCACATACTGCGGAGCAACATTGAAGGGAACGTAGACCTTCACTAAATCCCAGGGGATAAAGATCTCGATGAACTTGCCCAGGCCAATAAACCCATAAGCCAAAAAGCCCAGGCAGCTTAATAAAGCAAATGCGATCACTATTTTGTGTGAGCTACCTACACCCGGGCCGGTTTTTCCAAAACGGGTAGCCAGCCATTCGGCGCCTGTGGCAGCATTTGAGCGGCGCAGCCAGCGCGAGAGGTACATCATTAAAAACACCTGGTTAAATACCGGCCACAGCCAGGGAATCCAGATACTCTTCATGCCATACACGAAGCACAGGCTCACCATCCACATAGTGCCGCTGATATCAAACATATCCGATGCATCACTCAACCCCAGCTTATACCAGGGCAGCGATTTACCACCAAGCATATAACTCTCCTTATTTTCGCGGGCCTTTTTACGGTACCACAAACCAATAAAAATGGTGCTTAGCAGGTACAACACTATGATGGTAACATCAATTAAGTGTAGCTTCATTTATTTTAAATAAATTGTTATTTTTTTTAACCTTTTCTCGACTTTTCTTATCAAAAACTCGAAAAAAGTGTATGTTTTTTCTCAAAACYGGCCAATTCAAAAGTGAGCTTATTACCGTCAATTTTATAATACTTTTTTAACCTAATATTTTAATTATTGGCGATATCAGTGCATTTTCAAATCTTCAAATCACCAAATTTTCAAATTGCTTAAATAAACACCCTGTTGCCGGTGTACGTTTCCCTGAACTCCTTGGGAATACACAGCTTTTTGCGCTTAAAGATCCTGTTGAAATTAGAGATGTTGTTAAACCCGCACTTATAAGCTATTTCGGCAACGGTGGCGGTGGAGTCTATCAGCATGCGGGAGGCATGGCCAAGGCGGATCTCGTTTAAACTATCGATAAAGGTTTTACCCGTGCGTTTTTTGATAAACCGACTGAAGGAGGCCTCGGGCATGTTGGCAATTTTTGATACCTCGGCAAGGGTTACCTGTTTGTTGTAGTTTACATTCATATGCTCAAATACCTTTTCGATACGGCGGCTGTTGTAATAAAACTTATCGTTGGTAAAACTCGGGTCAGATAACATCCTCATATTGCGCGATATAGACAGGTCGTGCAGGATAGACATCAGCTCGAGCACCGAATCAAAGCCGCTCTTTTTATCCAGGTTTATGATCCGGTCTTTCAATGCGAGTATGGTTTCGGGCGAAAAAACTATCCCGCGCAGCGAGCGTTCCAGCATGCTTTTTACAAAGCTCATCTGGTTACGTTTCAGAAATTTTTCATCAAACAAATCTTTGTGAAACTGGATGGTTACCTCCGTAATCTCCTCGCTCTGGCATTGGTGCGT
>NZ_JBFUKF010000152.1:0-12228 GCF_056400985.1 Mucilaginibacter sp. P4_G9
CAATACCCGTACCCCGAGCCACATTATCCGCACCTTTACACTAAATTTTATCGTCATTTCACCGGGTAAAATATACTGCTTACCGACAAAAAACCGGCATACAACTATTACCCTCCATAGCGCTGTAACGTTTTTTAATTGAGATCGTCATATTGGTGTATTTAAAAATATAAATAAATAATCAACTGACAATCAAAATATTAATATCATGAAAACTAAMTTCATCGCCATCTTCACTGTAATAGTTTCAGTACTTGGCATCACAAATTCAACTTACGCAACAGTAGATAATAATACTAAAGCAATTGTTTTAACCGACATCAGCAACATCAACAAAATAGAAGTTTATGGCAATGTGCAGGTTTACGTTTCAACCGGCGCTGCCGACCAGGTAAAGGTTTACAACCAGTACTATGCCGAAAGCGCATTGGTTCAATCACAAAAAGGTGTTTTGAGGATCTCATCATACAAAACCGAAAAACTGGTAGTTTGGGTTACCGCACAGCAGCTTTCAGCAATCACCGCTTATGATAACGCCGAAGTAAAATCATTCGGAAACTTATCTGCCATTGAGCTTGATGTAAAATTGTACAATAACGCTTCTGCCGATCTTAAACTGGATGCCTACAGTGCCCGTGTTACTATGAATGATCGTTCAAAAGCCGACCTTAGCGGTAATGTACAGGAATATAGCCTGGTACACAACATATCATCAAGCGTGAACAGGACCTATTTAGTTACCACTAACGCTACAGAAAAATTAACAGGCGAAAAAGCTAAACTGGGCGAGTATGCAGGTATATAACATCACTCAAAAGCAATCTACCATAAAATATTAAGCAGCTACCCAAACGGGTGGCTGTTTTTGGTTTGAGGTGGATCTGTATTTAAAATGGCAACGCCAATACAGCCGGCAATCTTAATGTGCAAAATTTTCGTATATTTGCAAAACAAACGGAAATTTATAGCTATTTCCTTATAGCCACCCACTAATCAATTCTTATTGATCAGGGTTCATTTTTATCCCCGCTGATACCGTTGCTGCCCGGAAATTAAATTGATGATATCCTTTTCATGTAATTTCAGATACCGAACATTAGTTCCGTTGATCAGATTGATATAGGTGTAACCAGGGAAATACACATTGTTTAACTAAATTTTAACAAACATGGCTAAATCGCAGGCAACATTCATGAAGAAGCAACTCGAAAAAAATCGTCAAAAAAAGAAAGAAGATAAAGAACAGCGCAAACAGGAGCGTCAGCAAAATGGTGGCGGCAGCGACCTGGAAAGCATGATGGCTTACGTTAATGAATTTGGCGAAATTGTATCTACTCCCCCCGAAAAGAAAGCATAATCCGTCCCCCTTTACAATATTATGTAGTGTAACAAAATGAATGTTTACACTACATAAATCATTGTATATCTCTCCCTTAAATAAATACCCAATATACCTTTGAACCTTTTTGAATTCTGATTGTCGTACTTGAAAACACCGACAATTAAAAATTATGAAGATCAATTTATATTTGTTGCTGGACTTAGCTTTTATGGCATCCTGCGCGGCAGGCGGTAGCAATCCCGGCAGTGTCGATTCCACCAATGCTAAATCTTCACAAAAACACGCTGAACCCACCAATGCCAAAAGTGCTCCTGTGGTTAATATGCGATACTGTTTTTTCTATACCGATGGCACCCAGACCCAGGATACCACAAAGGTAAACATGCTCATAAACGGCGACAAAGTTACCGGCGAAATGAGCTGGCTGCCTAAAGACAAGGATGCAAAAAAGGGGATAATAACAGGTAACATTAATAATAACATCATTAAAGCYACCTGGACTTTTAACCAGGAGGGCATAAAGGATACCATGAAGGTTGAGTTTCGGTTAAGGGGGAACGCTCTTGCTCAAAAACCTTATAAATACGATACCAAAACCGGGCGGCAACAAACCAATAGCGCCGCCGGATTTAGTGTGCTTTACAACATGGAAAATTGTAACTGATAATTGTTTAATTTAGTTCAAAAAAAATCAGCAGAAAAATTCAATATGAAAACCAGGGACACCAGTATTTTATATCTTGTATTAGGCCTATATACCCTCATGATCAGTTGGTATTATAACCATTCGATACTTTTATTACTTATCCATTACCTCATTTGGCCGGTTTACCTTATTTATGAGCTATTGATAGGCCACCTGGCACATGGCCTGTGGAAAACTATTCCCTTATCTTATTTTAATTAATACAGCAGTTAAATAAACTGGTTATTCTCTAAAATACCTGGCCAAACAGCCGGGTATTTTTTTTAACTGCACCGATTGTGGTGATTGAAATAAGAGTCAAGACGTAAGATATGAGGGCCAGGCGTCTTGTATCTTACGTCTTGGTCTTGATTCTTGTCCTGGAATTTAAATTTTCTCTACCACAATAGCGGTACCGTAGGCCAGCACTTCGGTAATGCCTTGCATCACTTCGTTGGCATCATAACGCATATTGATGATGGCGTTTGCACCAATTGCCTGCGCGTGTTGTATTAAAAGCTGGTAAGCTTCTTCGCGGGCGTTTTCGCAAAGCTCAACATAAATTGAAAGCCTTCCACCAAAAAGCGACTGAAAGCCACCCGCAATATTACCCAATGCGCTGCGACTGCGTACGGTAATACCGCGCACAACGCCCAGGTGTTTAATTATACGATAACCATCTAAACCGGTACTGGTAGTAATAAGTGAAGTGTCCATTGTTTTATATTATTAGTGATTAGAGTGTTTGTAAGGTTAAATGTTACGATAATATTTAAGTCCCCGGGGCTGTTGTATACTTTGAATGCGGTATCCCAAGATAAGTTCGGGATGATCTGTTTTACTATTACTACCTGTATTTACAAAGATAAGAGCTTTGCACATGGGTTTTTACCTTAAATGAGGTATTGGCTTCAACCTCAAATGATTGGCCGCCGGTATAGGATTGCCAATCTTCTTCGCCGGGTAATAAAGCATCCAGCTGGCCTTCAATAACAATCATGGTTTCATGACTTGATGTGCCAAATTCATACTCGCCTTTTTCAATTACCCCAATGGTACTACGACCTTCGGCACTGGTATAGGCCAGCGATTTTACCGCTCCTTCAAAATATTCGTTTACGTTAATCATACTCATAATTTAAGCGACTAATATCCTTAAATAAAACCATTTGTTTTATAAATATCGACCACAAATTAACAAGCCTCAAATTGCCGAATGTTAAAATATGTGAAAAAGTTAACTTTGGTTGTAATTATTAATCTGCAAAGAGCGTTATTTGCATAAAATCTGCAAAGCGAATGTTTTGCATAAAATTTATATATGAGGAAAATTCAACTTATTGTTCTGTTACTTATATCGGCTACATACTTCCAAAGCTGTAAAAAAGACGTTGTTACTACCGCTTCTACTACCTCTGATAAAATCCTTGCTGCAAATATTAATGGTGTTGAATGGTACCCCGATACGGTAACCGCCCGCATCAGCTTTAATGACGCTACAAAAGTAAAAACCTTTTTTGTAACCGGTACAGCCAATTCAAAACGTGTAACCTTTAGTATGAACGTATCAAACAGTACAAATACCAATAGTTTTCCTTTAGCTACTTATAAAGTAGATGGTACCAGTAATGTAAGCATGACTTATTACACGCTGCAGAAAAATGCGGCAGGCGATTACTTATACACCCAAACAGGTACAGTTGAACCAGGTTCGGGGTCGGCTACCATAACTGCCATTGATACCGCCAAAAAAGTTATAACAGGAACTTATGCCTTTACCGCTAAAAAGGTTAATTATGATAGCGATGGTAATTATGTATCTATAGAAATTTCACAGATCTTGTTAGGCAGTTTCACTAATCTGCCTTATACGCTCGGAAATAACGATTAATAGCTTTATTCCGGATAAGACAATAACATTTTAAAATTTGAAAGCCCTTCTGTATTTATAACAGAAGGGCTTTTCTTTATATAGAAATTTTATAACCGGCAAATTATACACCAGGCCGCGTGGGTGTTGGCGTAGGGGGCGGACTCGGATTTGGCGTAGGTGTTGGTGTCGGACTTGGGTTCGGTGTAGGCGTCGGATTCGGATTTGGCACTGGTGTAGGTGTCGGACTTGGATCTGGCACAGGTGCAGGTATCGGACTCGGATTTGGTACAGGTGTTGGTGTTGGACTTGGATCTGGCACAGGTGTTGGCGTAGGCACTGGTGCAGGAGTTGGTGCTGGCGTTTTTGGTTTTTTCTTCTTTTTACCGGGTATCGTATCAGTAACCATATTTGTTTTTTTGATGCTTAGCTGGTTGTTTTTAAGTTCGCCGCCTGCTTTATGGTTAACGGCAAATACTGCCGGGCCAGCAAATGATAATGCTAAAGCTGCGGCTGTTATTATTAAATTTTTCATGGTAATTTTTCTTTAAACGGCGAGAAAATTAACTTTTAATATAATTATCGACAACCAAAATTGTTTTAATTGATTGAAAAGATTGTAGTTATGCAATTATAGATTGTTATGAAAAACATAAAAAAGGAGGCTGGGTAATTTACTTACGGGTTGGTTTTTTGCTTATCATTAGGCTATCCAAACAATTTATAGTTTAAAAGTATTATGGCTTTGTATGGCATCATCAAACAAGTCTATTTACAGTGCGCTGGTGGCAAATTTGCTTATTGCCTTAACAAAATTTATAGCGGGTTTTTTTAGCAACAGCGCCGCTATGATAGCCGAAGGCGTACACTCGGTTGTTGATACAGCCAATCAGGTGCTATTACTTTTCGGATTGAGACAAAGTCGGAAAAAACCAGATGCCACGCATCCGTTTGGATATGGTAAAGAACTTTATTTCTATTCGTTCATTGTTTCTATATTAATATTTGGCCTTGGCGGTGGTGTTTCCATTTTCCAGGGTATCTACCATATTATTCACCCGGATATACCTGGCAACCCAACGTGGAATTATGTTGTTTTGGGCATATCTGTACTATTTGAGGGCTCATCATTAGTAATAGCGGCAAAAGAGTTTAATAAATTACGGGGAGACAATACCTGGTGGCGGGCCATCACCAAAAGTAAAGACCCATCAACATTTTTAGTTTTGTTTGAAGACAGCGCCGCGGTAATAGGCTTATTTATTGTTGCAATTTGCATGTACCTGGGTCATACTTATCATATTGATTATCTCGATGGCCTGGCATCGTTGCTGGTAGGGATATTGCTCATCTGCGTATCGCTAATATTAGCCCGCGAAAGCCGCAGCCTGCTCATGGGCGAGGGCATAGGCGCCAATACTAAAAAAAGAATTACAGAGATTGTGGAACAAGATGCAGATGTATTAAAACTGATGCATATCCTGTCAACCTATCAATCTCCAAACGAAATTGTGTTGATGCTGATTATCGCCTTTAAAAAAGAGCTCGATACTGCGGGTATCAACGAGGCTATCGACCGCATCAGGAATTTAGTGAAGGATGAATATAGCCTGGTGCATTTTTTAATCATCCAGCCCGAAATTTATATGGATAAAGTAGATCCTGATGTGCAGACGTATATTTAGGCTAATAGATGTGCAATTGCGGGGCACGAAAGATAACCGACTGCGAAGAGCTGGTTAATAGCATGCGATTGCTTTGCGACTCAATGTCATGGTGGTTATCAATTGTACCAAAAGCAATCGATATTGGTTTCATTTGGATATAAACTGGCTATCCATAGCAATAATCTGCGCCTTGTACGCTGCAGGCAGCAGGGCGTTGCGTAAAAAGGTTTCTACTTTTAGCAGTTTTAAAAATTGGTAAGCCCAAACAACAGCCAGCAGCCACGGTATTTTACCTAAGCTCAGATGTTTGCGCACCAATGGCGGTACAACCAGCAACTGCGCCTGTTTTAATACCTGGTAACGTGCCGGCCCAAGGTGCTTTTTGTATTGACGATACAGATCGAGCGTGAGTTTACCGCTTACCAGGTTTTGCTGCAGGTGCTCGCTACGCATAAGCTGGTATGCGGCATAACTGGCAGGTAAACCGGTAAGCTGCATGCGCAGGCCAACGCGGTTAAAAACATCAAACGCTTCAATTTTCTCGGTTTCGGTAAGCTTGCGTTCCAGCAGTTCGTAGGAGCGGATGGAGAGATCGATGAGCAAAAACAATACATCGCGGTAAGCCCAGTCGGGTATTTGCGCCCCGCGACTGGCTTCCACTCCTTTGTGAATGGCGTTGATCCTGTCGATAGCTTGTAAAGCCACCTCCTGTTGCGAGAAAATGATCTGCCTGGAATAAGCAACCGTAGAGAATAGCCGCGCCAGCGGATCGGCAGGCAGCCGGCCGGTAAAATAAAGCCAGTCTACAGCTTTGTTTAGGGCAAACTCGGCGGCAGCTCCCGCAAAAATAAACAGGATGGTATCGGCCTTACCCCAGATCTTTCTTACTATCGAATCCTCATTTACAAAATACGTCATGTTTTAATGTTAATGATTTGCGGTACGCAACTGCTAACCGTGTTTTCTAAATAAATATGCTTTATTAAATATACGAACAAAAGTACTTTGTATTGCAAAGTAAATGAAAGTATTTTGAAATTGCAAATGGTAAGTGTTGCTGTAACCGGGGTCAGGGTAAAAAGGGAATAGGGGTGAAATTAGAAACCTTTCACAAACAAAAATTTATGCTGTCGATGCGGTTGGTCCATAAATCATATATTTAATCCATATAAAACCGAAATGCAAAAATCCGAACTTGAAAAAATGATTTCCGGCGAACTTTATGATGCCGGGGATGCTGAATTAGTTGCCGGCCGCTCAAGGGCCCGCAAACTGTTTATGCAATATAACGCCGCCGGCTATGATGATAAAGAAACCAAACGCGCTATTTTAAAGCAACTGTTGGGTGGTTTCACAAACGCTGTCGACATCCAATCGCCATTTTATTGCGATTATGGTTTTAATATTTTCGCTGGCGATAACCTGTTCCTCAATTTTAATTGCATTATACTGGATTGCGCCCGTGTAACCCTGGGCGACAATGTTTTTATGGCACCCAATGTGCAGCTTTACACCGCCTACCATCCCGTAGTAGCCGCCGAACGCATAAAAGGCCCCGAATATGCTGCGCCCATCACTATTGGCAATAATGTATGGTTGGGCGGTGGTGTAATTGTATGTCCCGGTGTTACCATTGGCCATAATACCACCATTGGAGCAGGCAGCGTTGTAACCAAAAACATCCCGGCCAATGTGGTGGCGGTTGGGAACCCGTGCCGGGTAACAAGGGAATTGTAGGGGTTGTTTGTGTGTATACATCTTCCGGACCCCTATCGGTACTTAAAAACGATTGCCATTTCTTTTATTATAAAGATGCGTGCAAACAGTAGCTTTGGGTACGTGCCGGTAATTTTTAAAACTTTCGTTCCAGGAATTTTAATTAAAGCAAATGAGTAGTCAAAGCCACATTCCTACCTTCACTATCAGCGGTATGGCCCCGCTTATCCAGGTATTTGATATGCCCGCATCTATCCGGTTTTACCGGGATATACTCGGTTTTAAAATAATAACATCATCGGGCGAGGGTGATGATGTAGACTGGGTGCTGCTTAAGCTGAATGATATTGAATTTATGCTGAATACAGCTTATGAAAAACCGGGCAGACCAGATACTCCCGACATTATACGTGTCGCCGCGCACACAGATACTTCATTTTATTTTGGCTGCCCCGATACCGACGCTTTGTATGCTCATTTGCAAAAAAAAGGCATCAATGTTAATAAACCGGTTATTACTAAATACAACTGGAAAGCGCTGGATGTTAAAGATCCCGACGGGTATCTGCTTTGTTTTCACTGGCCGGCAGGGGAGGGGTAAGTGTTATTGCAGGAGATCTTACTAAGAGGTTTTTTCTATCCGGATTCCCCAATAACCGGGTAAAAGTATGAAGATCACCCAAACCAATGGCAAAACAATTTGTGCCGGATTAATGTTTTTACTACAGTGTTATTGATGTACTTTTAGCCAAAATAGTTGTATAATTAACCTGCGAATAATTCAGGGCTTTTTGCAGCTTCATAAAGCAGATTTAGTTATACAGTATTAATGAAAAAAGTGAGTAAGGAAAGTACTTCATCGTTACAGTTTCCGGTAGTTGGCATAGGGGCCTCGGCCGGTGGATTAGATGCGGTAAAAGCCTTTTTAAAGGCCCTGCCGGCTAAATCGGGCATGGCTTATGTTTTTATCCAGCATTTAAGCCCCAGTCATGAAAGTATTTTACCCGAGATATTACAAAAAGTAACGCCTTTTCCCGTTCAGCAGATCACAGATAACATTCACCTGGAGCAAGATAATCTTTATATTATCCCCGAAAACAAAATAGTAACAGCAACAGATGGCGTACTTAAGCTGGCGCCTATAGATAATAAACRTAAAAAAGGTAATACAATTGATCTTTTCTTTTCGTCGTTAGCGGTAGTACATCAAAGTTATGCTGTAGGCATTGTGTTATCCGGCGCTTTAAATGATGGCACACTTGGCTTGCAGGTTATTAAATCATACGGTGGTTTAACGTTTGCCCAGGATGAGGGTTCGGCCGCATTTGACAGCATGCCAAACAGTGCGGTTAAAGCCGGTGTTGTTGATTTTGTTTTGCCGCCACAAAAGATCGCCGAGCGATTGATAGCCATCAATCATCCTTTTCAAACAGACTACTCCAGCCGCGAAATTGCGGATACAATACCTGAGCAGGATAACGAAACATTTAAACAAATACTTACGGTACTGCGTGTTCGGCGCGGGGTAGATTTTACTTATTATAAGCAAAGCACCTTAAAACGCCGCATTATAAGGCGAATGGCATTAAATAAAATTGAACAGCCGGCTAATTATCTTGTTTTCCTGCGCGAAAGCAAAAGCGAGCAGGATGCTTTATATAATGATATGCTCATCTCGGTTACCAATTTTTTCAGGGATACACAAAGTTTTGAAGTTTTGTGCACTGAGATATTCCCGGCACTAATTAAAAGAAAAACGGCTACTGATGCATTAAGGATCTGGGTGGCCGGATGCGCAACAGGCGAAGAAGCTTATTCAATGGCTATATGTTTGCAGGAGCAGCTTGGCGACAAAGCCGCCGCCATGAAGATACAGGTATTTGCCACGGATATTTCTGAAACTGCCATTGCAAAAGCCCGCACAGGCATTTACCGGCGAACCGAAATGGAAGGTATTTCTTCATCCCGGCTGCAACAATTTTTTGTTAAACAGGATGGCACTTACCAGGTAAGTAAAACCATCAGGGATATGTGTGTATTTGCGCATCATAACGTGCTTAAAGATCCGCCATTTTCAAAGATCGACCTGGTGAGCTGCCGCAATGTGATGATTTACCTGGAGCCCGTTTTGCAAAAAAAAGCATTGGCCACTTTTCATTATGCATTAAATGAGGATGGGTACCTGGTACTGGGGAAATCAGAAACCATTGGAACCAATACCGATATTTTTAAGGTACTCAATAGTGCCGAGAAAATATATATCAGGAAAGGGCCGGTTGGTCGGTTTATGGCAGTAAATTCACCTGGCCGCGAGCAAAATTTTAGGGAGATAGATAAAAATATTCAAAAGGAGAGCACTAATAAGGATGTTTTTAAAATAGCCGATGAAGCCATGCTTGCCAGCTTTATGCCGGCCTCTGTTTTGGTAAACGAAAAATTTGATATCATCCAGTTTAGGGGGGCTACCGAAACCTGGCTTATTCCGCCCATGGGTAAACCCAGTTTTAACCTGCTCAAAATGGCCCGGGAAGACTTATCATTTGAGTTGCGGAACATTTTGCATACAGCAAAACAAACTAACCTGCCGGCCCGCAAATTCGCTGTGTTTTTTAAAGTGAACGGCTTGCAGTATTTTGTTAATTTACATGCTATTCCGCTTAAAGATACCGTTGAACCTYATTACCTTGTTATTTTCCAAAATGCATCATCAACAGGTGTACAACATGTTCCGGATGAGGTAAATCCCGCACGTACCAGTGTAAGCTATGATGAAAGCGATTTGCGTATTGACCAACTGGAAAAAGAACTGGTACAGGCCCGTACCGATATGCGTACCATTACCGAGGAACAGGAAACAGCTAATGAAGAATTACAAAGCGCTAATGAAGAGTTGCTATCCGGAAGCGAAGAACTGCAAAGCCTGAACGAGGAGCTGGAAACCTCCAGGGAAGAACTGCAAAGCACCAATGAGGAAATCATGATTGTAAATAAGGAATTGCTGGATAGGAACGATCAGTTAAACAATGCCCGCCTGTACACAGAAGGTATTGTAAAAACCATTCGCGATCCGTTACTTATTTTAGACAGCGACCTGCGCGTAAAACGTGCTACAACTGGTTTTTACCAAAAATTTAAACTCGAAGAAAAACAAACAGAAGGTTATTACCTGTATGAGCTTGGGGAGGGGCAGTGGGATATACCCGAACTTAAAGAGTTGCTTGAAAATATACTTCCCCAAAAAAAAGAACTGGAGGATTTTGAAGTAGAACAAGTGTTCTCTGCAATAGGAAAACGTTTCATGTGCCTTAATGCCAGGCAAATTGACAATGTAAATGGCGAACAGCTTATTTTGCTTTCAATTGAAGATATTACTGATAAAAGAAAAATTGAACAGGGACTGGCTGAAGTTGAACGCTTGTTAAACGAAAGCAAAGAACGGCTAAAATTTGCGGTTGACTCGGCAGGCCTGGGTACCTGGGATTATGCCCCTCAAACAAAAGAGTTGATTTGGGATAAACGTTGCAGGGAAATATTTGGTTTATCGCCAACAGCCCGCGTTGATGTAGCTGCGTTTTTAGAAAGGATCCACCCTGATGATCTTGTTCGTGTGGAGAATAGCATAAACGAAACACTTCGTGAGCGGCATTCCGAAGAGTTTGATATTGAGTTCAGGACTATCCCTATCCATGAAAAAATTAAATGGCTTAAAGCAAAAGGCCGTGCCTATTTTGACAACCAGGGCATCTCCATTCGTTTTATTGGAACCTTACTGGATATAACAGCTCRAAAACTTATTGACGAAGCTACCATGGAATTGTTGGGTAAAAAGGATGAATTTATTAGCATAGCCAGTCATGAATTAAAAACACCCATTACCAGCCTGAAGGCTATGCTTCAAATTATTGAGCGTATAACCCAGCCAATGGGCGAGGCGAAACCCTTACATACTTTTGTGCAAAAAGCTAATAAACAGGTTGATAAACTTACCGAATTGATTAAAGATTTACTGGATGTTACCAAGATCCAATCGGGAAAACTGGAATTAAGAAAATCCGATTTTATCCTGGAGGACTTAATAGCTGAATGTATGGACGAATTACAACATAATTCGCCAACCCATCAGATTATATTAGAGGGTGACACCCGTTTGCAGATCTATGCTGATAGGAATCGTTTGGAGCAGGTTTTAATCAACCTGATCTCGAATGCTATAAAATATTCTCCAAAAAGCAATAAAGTGATCATTAAAACTGAAAAGTTGAACGAGGGGATCAAAATAGCCATTACCGATTTTGGTATTGGCATTCCAACAGATAAGATACCGTTACTTTTCGATCGCTTTTACCGGGTTGATGAAAATTCTCAAAAGTATGCGGGATTAGGATTGGGACTATTTATTTCATCCGAGATCATAAGGCGGCACGAAGGCTATATTAATGTTGAAAGCGAAGAAGGTAAAGGCTCAACATTTTGGTTTGTAATACCAGGTTGATTGGGTGTTAACTGATACCGGATTTTTAATTATTATTTATGGTGTTTGAACTTCTGCGAGCTTGTAGCTCGTAGATTGTATGATTTTTGCTTTCAGCTGAGTAAGCCGGAGACTTCCCCCCAACCCGCTCCCCGAAACCGATATCCACATCAACCCAACTTTTCCACAATGCCCTAAAACCGCAGCCAATGCATTAACTTTACCCGATTAACAAAAGGAGTAAACCGCTTGGCTAAAGATACTACCAAAGAAACCCCCTTAATGCAGCAATATAACGCCATAAAGGTGAAGTACCCCGGTGCTTTGCTGCTGTTCCGCGTGGGTGATTTTTACGAAACATTTGGCGAAGATGCCATTAAGGCCGCCGGTATACTGGGCATTGTACTTACCCGTCGTGGTAATGGCGTAGGTACGCATATTGAGCTGGCAGGCTTCCCGCATCATTCGTTGGATACC
>NZ_JBFUKF010000153.1:0-12167 GCF_056400985.1 Mucilaginibacter sp. P4_G9
GCAGAGAGGTTGGGGCTAAACAGGTTGCAGGTAGAATAATTGTTACAGAACGAGGAAGTTTTAAGAGATATTTTGGATATTCCCACAGCTGAAAGTACAGGTTAATCTTTAGGAAAGAAAACCCATGTCGGGATATAGCCCTTTATTGAATTTATAGCGTTGTAGTTTTATAACGAGGCTTATTTAGCAAGTACCTTATTCATCCAGTTTATGCACAATATCAACAGAGGCAAAAACAGAGAGTCCTTTAAGCACCAGTATTTTATCTGATTGTCTTGTCCGGGCTAAATAACTTCTGTCATCATCCATTTCCGAAGCGATGTGCGTAATGTCTGTCTCAATCCGCCAATTAGCTGGTATAGCTATCGTTACCTGGCCAAATGCCTGTGAAATATTAAGGAGAGCTGTTCCGGTAAKGTCGGCATTGGTAAAATCCAACTCTGTATCGCCAAATACATTTCTGACATTGCCGCCCTTAAAATCTTTTGAAAGCACAGTTCTTTTTATTCCACCAAAAATAGTTGTTGTGTTKAGGCTATCATCGGCGTTTTGTGCGATTGTTCCTGATAAAATGTTCATAGGTTTGATTTTATTGTTACTCAAAAATAAGTAATCGATAACCAGGAAGAAATAATTATCTGCAAAATATTAAAAATTGTCGGTAAAAGCAAGTATTATGTCGGTAAAATAAAGGCAAACACATTTTAAGGCAAGGCACTTGTTTGATAGAAATGACTCCGGAGAAATCAGGTGTTTATAGGCAATTGGCCTGGTCCTGTCATCCGGCAAAAACTATACAATAAAAACGAACGGAGGTTGTTCGTTTTCGATACAGTAAGAAATAAGAAAATGGGTTTAATTTATTAATAATCAAATATTTATAAATAAGGCATGGTTTTTACTCCTGATGAGTACATATTGTAATTACTTACTCCTAAAGCCATGATAAAGAATTACTTAAAGATCGCTTTGCGCAACCTCAGGAAGGATAAACAGTTTACTTTTCTTAATATGCTGGGCCTCTCGGCCGGGTTAGCCTGTACTTTATTAATTTATTTATGGGTGCACGATGAGCTAAGCTATGATAAGTTTTTTGAACACGACAACCAGGTTTACCAGGTTATGGAAAACCGGAAAAGCGGAAGTCAGCAGCTTACCGACGAGTCATCGGGGCTTGTTAGCGAGGTTTTAAAGGTCCAGGTTCCCGAGGACGTTTTATATGCCGCAGCAGTTGCTCCTGCAGATTGGTGGCAAAAATTTACCCTTACAGTCGGCGAAAAAAATATTAAAGCTACAGGGCAGTATGCAGGCAAAGATTATTTTAATATTTTTTCATTTAAGATGATCCGGGGCGAACGCGGGAAAGTTCTTGCCGCTAAAAATGATATAGTTATTTCTGATGAGCTTGCAAAAAAACTTTTTGGTAGCGTAGATAATGCAATAGGTAAGCCTATAAAATTTCAGCACGATAAGGATTTTGCTGTTTCGGGTGTATTTGAGAAACTGCCCACACATTCTTCACAGCAATTTGATTTTGTATTATCGTTTGATTACCTGGCGGATGTGCAGGGATGGGTTAAAACTTGGAATAATGGTGGTCCGCACAATTTTGTGATGCTGAAAAAAGGTACCAATATTGAAGCATTCAATAAAAAAATCAGCAACCTGGTAACAAAAAACAGCGGCGATACCACAAGAACAGCTTTTGCCATGCGGTTTTCAGAAAATTACCTGCATAATACTTTTAATCATGGGGCAAGGGTAGGCGGCAGGGAGGAATATGTAAGGCTGTTTTCACTTATAGCTATATTTATACTCCTTATAGCCTGCATCAATTTCATGAATCTTTCAACGGCTAAAGCATCGGGCCGGATGAAGGAGGTGGGGATCAAGAAAGTTGTTGGCGCAGCACGCAGCCAGCTGATCATCCAGTTTCTGTCAGAGTCGTTATTGATGGCAGTATTTACAATGATACTTGCAATTATAATTGCCTGGTTATTACTGCCGCAGTTTAACCAGTTAACCGGGAAGGAAATCCAATTGAATTTCGACTTCCGGCTTATCGTGATCTTAATCGGCATCACGCTTTTTACGGGCCTGGTTTCCGGGAGTTACCCGGCTTTGTACCTGTCGAAGTTTAATCCTTTAGCAATCCTGAAAGGCAAGCTCAGTTCATCTTTCGGCGAACTGGTTGCACGTAAGGGACTTGTGGTTTTTCAATTTACGCTTTCGGTTATGCTGATTGTAGCGGTGCTGGTGGTTTATAAACAGATTGAGTTTATTCAAAATACTACACCAGGTTATAATAAGGATAACATGATCAGGTTTGATTCGGAGGGAAAACTTGCAGGCAATGAGGAAACATTTGCTGCCGAACTGAAGAACATCCCCGGCGTTGTAAATGCCAGTTTTACGCAGCATAATATAGTAGGGCGTAATTACGGCACAGCCGGCCTTAGCTGGGATGGTAAAGAGGCTAACCGGGATATTTATTTTGAAGGCTTTTTTGGCGGGTTTAATTTTATAGAAACCATGGCTATGAAAATGGCTGCCGGCCGGGTTTTTTCAAAAAACTACGGAGCCGAAGGTAGTAAGGTTATATTAAATCAAACTGCAGTAAATGCTATGCATTTGCAAAATCCTGTTGGTAAAAATGTTAAAATATTAGKTAATAACTTCCAGGTTATCGGGATAGTAAAAGATTTTCACTTCGAATCATTACATGAAACGGTAAGGCCTTCATTCATACTGCTTGCCCAGGGCGCCAGCCCTTATCATAAAATGATGATCAGGATTAAAGGAGCACAGCAAAAAGAAACCATTGCGCAAATACAGCGCCTTTATGAATCCTATAATCCGGGTTTTCCATTTACTTATAGTTTTTTGGATCAGGCATATCAAAAACAATATGAAACCGAGGTAAGGGTTTCAACTTTAACCAAATATTTCTCCTTCCTTGCTATACTTATTTCATGCCTGGGCTTGTTTGGACTGGTTGCATTTACGGCACAAAAACGACAAAAAGAAATAGGTGTACGTAAAGTAATTGGCGCGTCTGTTAACAGCATCACGCTCATGCTTACAAGGGATTTTCTGAGGCTGGTATGTATTGCTGTAGTTATCGCTTTTCCGCTGGCCTGGTGGGGAATGAATAAGTGGCTGCAAGGGTTTGTGTACCGCATTGATATCGGCCCCGGAGTATTTGTCATTGCAGGTGCATCCATCATTTTAATAACCCTGCTAACCGTAAGTTTCCAGGCCATAAAAGCAGCCATGGCTAATCCGGTGAAAAGTTTAAGGAGCGAGTGATTTGGACATTAGTCAGTAGTCAATAGTCACTGGTCATTGGTCATTTGCTTCGCGCTTGTATGCAACGGTATCATTTTAAATGGACAGAAACGTAGTTTAAATACTGCTTTTTGAACAAAAAAACGTGGTATAATAACAATAATGTTATTATACCACGCCTTATGATGACAGGAGGCCAGTGTCTGAATTGGGTGAAGGGTTTACTTAATGAGCAGATATAAACCCGCGGCCATAGCTGCACCTGCAATTGGCCCCAAAACCGGTATCCACGCATAAGTCCAGTCGCTGGTGCCTTTGTTTTTGATAGGCAATATCATATGCATGAAACGCGGCCCGAGGTCGCGGCAGGGATTAATAGCATAACCTGTTGTACCGCCCAGCGATAAACCTATTACCCAAACCAAAAGAGCCACAGGTATAGCGCCAACGGAGCCAAGGCCAACGGGCATTTTTGTTGGTGTTATCTCGGCCCCCGAAATGTAAAATATAGTAAACAATAGTACAAAAGCGCCGATAATTTCGCTTGTAATGTTTGATATATAGTTGCGTACTGCCGGGCCGGTGCAAAAAACAGCCAATATTAAAGCGGGTTCATTGGTGCGTTTAAAATGGTCGTAATACATAGCCCATACCAGGAATGAACCTATCATAGCGCCTAAAAATTGCGCTGCGATGTAGAGCGGAACACTGGCCCACGGAAATTTACCTGCTATTGCCAATGCTATTGTAACAGCAGGATTAAGGTGCGCGCCGCTATAAGGGCCCGCCACTACAACGCCTACAAACACAGCCAGGCCCCAGGCAGTAGTGATTACTATCCAGCCGCTGTTATTTCCCTTGGTGTCTTTCAATACTACGTTGGCTACCACGCCATCGCCTAAAAGTATAAGTAACATGGTGCCAATTAACTCGGCAATAAATGGAGACATGATAATGGAATTTATAGGTTTGAATAATTACTTTATTACATTAAATAATTTCAAATACGTCAATCTATCACAATTGATGTAAGGACTTAGCTTTTTACTTTGTGCATTCAGCTTAGATCACCTGAACAGGTTGCTGACTATCAGACCAGCACCG
This sequence comes from Mucilaginibacter sp. P4_G9, assembly GCF_056400985.1. NCBI lineage: Bacteria > Pseudomonadati > Bacteroidota > Sphingobacteriia > Sphingobacteriales > Sphingobacteriaceae > Mucilaginibacter > Mucilaginibacter sp. P4_G9. The sequence goes on from NZ_JBFUKF010000153.1 coordinate 4,393, forward strand.
GGCAGTATGGATCGCTCTTTTCCAGCCTTCAATATCCGTTTTAATATCCTGCAGATTATCCCCGGGGATAAATTCCTTTTCAGATTGCCATAGCTGCTGTATCTCGGCTATGTCTTTCCAAAAACCTACCGCTAAACCGGCAAGGTATGCGGCACCTAAAGCGGTTGTTTCTACAATGCTTGGCCTTATAACCTTACAATTTAAAACATCAGCCTGAAACTGCATCAGCAAATCATTTGCGGTGGCGCCGCCATCCACACGTAGTTCTTTTATTTGCATGCCTGCATCAGCTTCCATAGCATTCAATACATCCATAGTTTGATATGCAATAGATGCCAGCGCTGCCCGGGCTAAATGCCCGGCTGTAGTGCCCCGTGTTAGGCCAACTATGGTGCCCCGGGCTTCAGGATCCCAATAGGGGGCTCCTAAGCCGGCAAAGGCGGGTACAAAAAATACGCCGCCTGTATCCTTAACGCCCATGGCCAATTGTTCAACATCAGCCGAAGTTTTGATGATGCCAAGTCCGTCCCTGAGCCATTGTACTACGGCTCCACCAATAAATATACTGCCTTCAAAAGCATATTGGATTTCGCCGTTAATTTTCCAGGCAATGGTGGTTAGCAGGTTGTTTTTTGATTCAATAAATTCATTGCCAATGTTCATTAGCATAAAGCAACCTGTTCCGTAAGTGTTTTTAACCATGGCCTTATCAATACACATCTGCCCAAAAAGCGCAGCATGCTGATCGCCTGCTATACCGGCAATGGGGATTTTGCTGGCAAATATGGTGGTAGTAGTTTCGCCATAGATCTCGCTGGATTGTTTCACTTCGGGCAGCATGCTTTTGGGTATATTAAGCAGTTGCAGTAACTCGTCATCCCATTGCTGGGTACGGATATTAAATAACATGGTACGGCTTGCATTGGTCACATCGGTTACATGCACCGTACCGCGGGTAAATTTCCATACCAACCAGCTATCAACAGTACCAAAAGCCAGTTTGCCGGCTTCTGCCTGTGCCCGTGCGCCTTCTACATTATCCAGGATCCATTTAATTTTGGAGCCCGAAAAATAGGCATCTATTACCAGGCCGGTTTTTGAGCGGATCATATCGCTATGCCCATCCTGCTTTAATTTATCGCAATAAGYCGCGGTACGCCTGTCTTGCCAAACTATGGCGTTATAAATAGCTTCTCCGGTTTCACGGTTCCAAACAATAGTGGTTTCGCGCTGGTTGGTGATCCCTATAGCTTTAATGTTTTTACCATTAAGCCCAGCCTTAACAGTAGCTTCGGCTGCAACACCTGCCTGGCTCGACCAGATTTCGTTCGGATCATGTTCAACCCAGCCAGGTTTAGGGAAATATTGTTTAAATTCTTTTTGCGAAAGCGATTTGATTTGCCCCGCATGATCAAATATTATCGCCCTTGAACTTGTTGTTCCTTGGTCGAGGGCTAAGATGTACTCTTCCATATTCAGGTTTTTATAATTATTGGTTTATTGGTTATGCTAATATATAGTTTCTGGCCACTTTATTAAAGGCGCTTACCTGTTCTGCCTGCCATTCAATATCTTTATTTAATTCCCCGGCCATAAGACGTGCTACCTCGGGGGCCATGGCTATTGCTAAACGGGCATTTAAAAATAATACGCGGGTACGGCGGGCCAGTATATCTTCAACGGTACGCGCCATCTCGTGCCGCATCGACCAGATCACCTCACCCTTAGTATAATCATCATCCGGGTGAACCCGTTTTTTCCAGTCGGTATTCTCGTTTGCCAGGGCTAATACCTTTTCAATATCAGCGCCATAAACGTACAAATGATTACTCCTGTCGGGGTTTGGCCTGCTGCCATGTATCGGCAAACCCGCAGTATGGCAAACCTTGTTTTTTAATTTACCTACTTCTATCGCTTTGTCGATCGTATCCTCGCCCATTTTACGATAGGTAGTCCATTTACCGCCGGTTATAGTGATCAGCCCTGATTTAGAAACAATGAGTTTATGACTGCGCGATATCTCTTTTGTTTTTGATGAATCGTCCTGTGGGGCAGCTAATGGCCTCAACCCGGCAAAAACACTTAAAACATCTTTACGGGTGGGTGCTTTTTTTAGGTATTTGGCAACAGTACGCATAATAAAATCAATTTCGGCTTCAAGGGCTACCGGCTCCAGGCTATGTTTGTCAATAGGAGTATCAGTAGTGCCAACCAACAGCTTATTATGCCATGGAACAACAAAAAGGACTCGGCCATCTTCGGTCTTGGGGATCATGATCGCATCGTCGCCGGGCATAAACGATCTATCCAAAACAAGGTGTACACCCTGGCTTGGCCTTACCAGGGGCTTTTTATCGGGCACATCCATTTTAAGCACATCATCAACAAAAACTCCGGTTGCATTGATAAGGGTTTTGGCTTTTAGTTGGTAAGTAACGCCCGTCTCTGCATCAGTAGCCTTAACGCCCATGATTTTATTGTTGCTATCTTTTATCAGCCCGGTAACCTTGAAATAATTTAAAACGGTAGCGCCTTGCTCCAAAGCTGTTTGCGCCAGGTTGACGGCCAGCCTTGAATCATCAAACTGGCCATCATGGTACACCACGCCTCCATATAGTCCCTTATCTTCAATTCCGGGCAGCCTGTTTATGGTTTCTTTTTTTGAGATATGCTTTGCCCTGCCAAAACCCAGTTTGCCTGCCAGCAGATCATAAATAGTTAAACCTATGGTGTAAAATATCCCATCGAACCAACTGTAGTTGGGGATGATAAAACTTTCGTTTTTTACCAGGTGTGGGGCGTTTTTTAGCAGTAAGCCACGTTCATGCAGGGCCTCACGTACTAAGCCTATATCGCCTTGGGCAAGGTAGCGCACACCGCCATGTACCAGTTTGGTTGCCCGGCTTGATGTTCCTTTGGCAAAGTCGGCTTGTTCAAATAGTAAGGTAGATAAGCCTCTTGAAGCTGCATCAACCGCAGCGCCAAGGCCGGTTGCACCGCCACCAATTATAATTATGTCCCAAATCTTATCCTTATCTTTTATGGATTGCAAAATTGAACCTCTTTTGAAAATACTCATTTTGTTATTTTGTATTTCGTTTACATTGTAAATGTACAATAATGAAATGTAAACGAAATAAATCGAAACTTATTTTTTGTTTCAGTTTAGTCGGTATCGGTTTTTTACTTAATTTTGTTTGTTATGAATAAAAATACCGACAGGCATAAGATCATCCTACAGAAACTGGATGATGATGGCTTTGTAAACGTACAGGAGTTGGGTAAGGAATTAAATGTTTCTGAAGTTACTATCCGGAAGGATTTGAAACTTTTGGAGGATAAAAAATTATTATTCAGAACGCACGGCGGTGCTACAAAAAGCAATCCATATGCCAATGACAGGCCTGTAGCTGAAAAGGAAAAACTAAACGCACCAGAAAAACAGCAGATAGGGATAGCAGCAGCTGAATTAATAGGGCATAATGATTCTATTATTATTGCCTCAGGTACTACTATGCTGGCCCTTGCACGGTCAATTAATCCGGGCAAACATCTCACGGTAATCACATCAGCCCTGAATGTAGCGCTCGAGTTATCGCAGCATCCTAATGTTGAAGTAGTTCAATTGGGCGGGCAACTGCGCACCTCATCATCATCAGTAACAGGGGCATACCCCGAAACGATGTTACAGGATATGGCATGCAGCATGCTTTTTTTAGGTGTTGATGGAATAGACCCCGAAATTGGCTTAACAACTACTAATTTAATGGAGGCCAGGTTAAATCAAAAAATGATTGATACAGCGCAAACGGTGGTTGTACTGGCAGATAGTACAAAATTTGGAAAACGTGGCTTAGGAAAAATTTGCCCTTTAGACCAGGTTCAGCATATAATTACCGATAGCGGAATAAGTGCCGGTATGCTGAAAATATTACAGGAAAAAGGAATTGAGGTTACCGTTGTCAAGTAATAAAGAAGTAATAAAACAATACGTCCCGAGTTTCAAAAAATAGATAATCACTTAAAGTTGTTATAAACGCATTTGCCATCAACAAACGTTTGCTCAACATTGAGTATGCTTAGTTCATGTGGGGGCGTTGTTAATGGGTTTTTATCAGTGATAATAAAATCTGCCAGTTTGCCCTTTTCTAATGATCCTATTTGTAGAGTTTTACCGATCTCGGCAGCACTATATGTATAAGCTTTAAGTGCCGATGCTATGCTAATGCCTTCATGTGCGGCTATCACGTTACCTTCGTTATCTGTGCGGGTAACTGCAGCCTGCATGCCTTTAAAGGGGTTAAGCTCTTTTACCACCGGCGCGTCTGATGATAAGGCCAGTAAAATATCATGTTTTAAAACCGATTTTACAGGATAGCATTGGTTAAGATAATCATCATCAAGGTATTTGATAAAGTTTTTACCCAACTCGCTTATAAAAATGGTTTGCATGGAGGTAGCTATATTATATTGCTGCATATCCAGTAAGTGTTTTTCTTCGGGTAAACCCAGGTGTTCAATTCTGTTAACCATAGCAGGGAACTGATGATGAAGATTTTTATAAACATCAATTACAAATTCAATGGCAGCATCGCCAATGGCATGTGTAGCTATGGCCAATCCTTTTTGTAAGGCTTGTATTGATAATGATTTATACTGATCACGTTTCAGCCGCAATACCCCCTGATCGGAAGAGTTTTTATAATGCCTTTTTAGCGCTGCTGTTTTACCGCTTAAACCCCCATCAGAAAAGAATTTAACCGTATTCACGTTAAAACTGCCCGAACTGAAATAGTCGGGAACAGGATAGGGGGCATCACCGCCATCAGGAAGAAGTATAGGGATAGCATTTAGCCTGAAACCTAACTGATCCTGTTGGTACATTTCGTAATATGCCTCAAGTAGGAGTGGGTCGACCGCCGGGTCTGTTGCCGCTGTAATGCCGTATTTATAGAGCTCCTCCCGTGCGGAAAGTACCATTAACTTTAGCTCGTCTTTTGTGTAAGGAGGGATGTTTTTGGTGATTAATCCCAGCGCTGTTTCAGAGAAAATACCGTTGGGTTTGCCATCATCGGCTATATAAATAACACCTCCATCGGGTATTATCGTGTTCGAAGTGATATTACAAACCTCCAGGGCTTTTGAATTGCAAACAGCAATATGCGCGCAGGTACGGATCACATAAACCGGCCGGTCTTTTATCACTTTATCCAAATCGGCCATGGTAGGGATCTGTCCGCCCTGCCAGGCAGCTTCATTGAACCCTCGGGCGGTTATCCATGCGGCGTTGGGGTATTCGCGGGCGTAATCATCCAACATTTGTAGCATATGCTCGAGACTTTGGGCGCCACGGACATCCAACATAAAGGTTTTAAGGTTGCCCACTTTCCACAAATGAATGTGGCTGTCATTTAAACCCGGCATCAATGTTTTACCCAGCGCATCAATTACCTGTGTTCCGGGTTGAATGAAGGATTGCAATTCATCGAACCGTCCGACGGCCTTAATGCGGTTGTCTTCAACCACAATAGCATCGTAAGCACTATTGTCAAAGCCATTATGAAAAGAAAGAATATTGGCATTATGAATCAACAAGCTGCCGTCCCCATTTTGAAAAGGGAGAAAGCCTGTTGATCCATTATCGTTTATGCTCATTATTTTCTTTTGATGTCTGCTCTTTGAATCGCTTCTTCCAAAACGCTCAGCGCCTCGGTTAATTGCTCATCAGTTATTACAATAGGCGGCAGTAACCGCAGGCAATTACTGAACATGCCCGCACGGATCATGATCAATCCGTGGCTTACCGCATCTCTGATGATCTCTAATGTAACATCCATATCCGGGTCTTTGCTGTCGCGATCTTTAACAAACTCAACCAGCCGCATAGCACCTAAACCGCGCACATCTCCAATTATCCGGTATTTTTCTTTCCAGCTTTCAAGGGTGGTGCGCATCAGTTCGCCAACCTCGTTAACACGGGTTAAAAAGCTTTCGCTTTTTATGATTTTGATAGCTTCAATAGCTGCAACACAAGCCACCGGGCTACCGCCATAAGTACCACCAACCCCGCCCGGATGTGGGGCATCCATAATCTCGGCTCTGCCCGTGGTGGCGCTGATAGGCATGCCCGCACCTATTGATTTGGCACTTACTACTACATCGGGCACTATATCAAAATGCTCAACAGCGAAGAATTTACCTGTACGACCGGCCCCGCATTGAATCTCATCAACAATCATCACGATGCCATATTGATCGCACACCTCGCGGATCTTTTGCAGATAGGCCTTGGGCATCGGTATAAATCCTCCCTCACCCATTACCGGCTCAATAATAATGGCAGCTAATGATTCGGGGTCTACCTGCGATATAAACGCAATATCCAATTGTTTAATAAAGTATCCGATGTATTCATCGTCGCTCATTCCTTGTATCTTACGATAAAGGTTGGGGGCTGGGATACGGTATATATCGGATACAAATGGCCCCATTCCTTTTTTAAACAGGGAATATTTACTGGTTAAACTAAGCGTTAACAGGGTACGGCCATGATAAGCGCCCTCAAAACATAATATCGAATTACGTTTGGTATAATACTTGGCAACGTTGATAGCGTTTTCAACCGCTTCGGACCCGGAATTGGCCAGCAGGGTTTTCTTTTTAAAGTCGCCGGGTGTAATCTCGTTTAGCAGTTCAGCCAACTCAACATACGGCTCCATGGTAGTGACCAGTGTGCAAGTGTGAATATATTTATCAACCTGTTTTTTTATCGCATCAACCACCTTTTGATCGCTATGTCCTACATTGATCATGCCTATACCACCGGCAAGGTCAATCAATTGGTTACCGTCCACATCCCAAACCAAAGCGCCAGAGGCGCGTTCAACAACTACTTCTGTTGATTTTGCTAAGCCTGCGGGCAGCGCGTTTTTTCTTCTCTCCAATATTTCCTGGCTTTTAGGACCGGGTAGTGAGGTTTTTAACTGTATATATTTCATTATCTTATGATTTCACCGATTATTGGCAGTTCAGACCTCTTTACTTATGTCTAATTTTATCAACACCCCGTAATTTCCACATACAGGGTCGTTTACATGTTCGGGCATCAGGGCTATGGGTTCAAAACCTATTTTCATTTGTTTGGATAATGTAGGATCTTTGCGCTTACCGCTGAGCAGTTCTTTGTAGTAGGTTTCGCCGCTCATTTGGTCGCTTACTGCACCATAACCGCTCATCATACCTACGGTTAGTTGTCCTTTTAAGCCCAGCGTTTTGGCCATTTCATGCCTGGCCCTGTAAAGGATCCTGGCCAGGCCCATGCCGCGGTAGGCGGGCAATATACCCATGTCAAGTCCGTAAAGCCAGTCGCCGTTTGGGTTATGGTTGGTAAGCCAGCCGCCTGCTATGGTTTCTGCAAACGTATGTTCATAGTTGGCAAAATCAAAGTTGGTACGCATGGTGGTGGTCATGCCTATAACATGGTCCTTATCGGTTATTACAAACTGCCCCTCGGGAAAGACTTCCAGGTGCCGTAAATAATGTACCGCCCTGATATGCTCCTCACTTGATAGCGTGGGGAATATGATTTTTTGAAGCTCCTCCAGTTGTTCTACATGCTCGGTCCTTGTGTTTTGAACAACCAGGCCGTTAGGCATCAACTTATAATATGCAGGTTTTTCTGTTATCATAATCTTAAAAGACTAAGCAATGGTATAGCCCATTACGATATAAATAAGCGATGAAAACATAAATGCGATCAACGCGTATGGTAATTG
>NZ_JBFUKF010000154.1:0-12160 GCF_056400985.1 Mucilaginibacter sp. P4_G9
ATTACTAAACTGTTACTCGCGCTGTTTGAAAACCTTGATTTTAACTCAGCAACAGTTGACGTTGAGTTATTATGAGATACATAATCAATACCCCCAAAACGAAAGTTTTGCTGATCACGCTCTAAGTTTGTAGCTGTTGAGGTGATGGTATTGTTACGGATAGTTAACTKGTTATTATCATTAATATTCCAGTCTAAACGGTTAAAGAATTTATTTGAGCGCGAGTAGATAGAACTATTTGAATATGTACCCGGACTTAAACCACCAGTAAATTGCTGGAAAGCAGTTGTAAGGTTTTTAGCGTCCTGTAGGCTAAGGATCTGGCTTGAACCGCTTGCATCAGCACCACGGATAACTGGATCTTGCCGGCGGGCAATCTCTTCGTTAGTGAAGAAGAATAACTTGTTTTTAATAATAGGAAAACCTAAACGGATACCGGTTTGGTAATCGTGGAATGTAGTAGGTATTTTTGAACCATCGCCACCAGCAGCAGCAGAAGCATTATTTGGACCTACCAAAAAAGCACCACGGCCGTAACCATAAATTGCGCCCGAAAAATCATTTGTACCGCTGCGGGTTACAGCATTTATACTACCACCCAATACGTTACCAATTTTAATATCATAAGGGGCAACCAATACCTGTATATCCTGTATAGCATCTAATGATACAGGGCTTGTACGTGTACTGCTACCAACCTGGCCCGATGCATTACTCTGACCACCTAATGATGGGCTGAAACCAATCGCATCATTGTTGATGGCACCATCCAGTGTTACGTTATTGTAACGGTAGTTGGTTCCCTGGAAGGAGTTGTTGTTGCTTTGAGGTGTTAACCTTGTTAAATCCTGTAAACTGCGGTTAATAGAAGGCAGGTTTTTGATTTGATTTTGGTTGATGCGGGTACTTGCACCTGTTTTTGTACCACCGGCTGTTCCTTTAATCTTCACTTCCGATAAGGTTGTGGTTTCATCGGCAAGCGCGAAGTTGTACGTGGTTGTACCTAAACTTAAGGTAATATCTGCTCTTTCGTCTTTTTTAAATCCAACAAAAGAAGCAGCGATGGTATAAGGACCACCTGGGTTAACGTTGGCAATTGTGTAACGACCATCGCCATTGGTTTGTGCGCCGTAACGGGTACCGGTACTTGTATTAAGTACAGTAATAGTTACACCAGGCAATGTAGCACCTTTTTGGTCGGTAACTTTTCCACTAATTAAAGAGGTAGTAATTTGCGCATTTGCAACATTTGCAACCCCGATGATCAGCAGTGATAAAAGAATAAAGTAAAGCTTTTTCATTTGTGTTTATTTATTCCACAAAGGTTGGGCTACAATATTAAAGTAATGTTAACACAAGATTATATTTGATACCAATTGTTAACATTAAGTACAAAAGGTAATCAGTACTTAACAGAAAGTTTTTTAAGTATCAGATGGAGCAGATATATTGGGCCTATCAGCAAAAATTTAATATCATCAAAAAACGACGGTTTTTTCCCTTCAATTTTATGCCCTATAAATTGCCCGGCCCATGATACCAGGAATATAATTAAACTAACCAGCCACAATGCCGGACCACCGGTTTTATGCCATTGCTCTATCCCGATAATAGCATAACTAAAGCCAAACAGTACAAATAACATCAGGTATGATAATATGGGCGAAAGTTTAAGATAGTAGTAAATACTAAAGGCAATTAAAAACGATGCCCAGTTAAACACGCCATTATAGGCACCTAAAAAATTGAGGTATGGAAACGGAATAGACCAGATTAATCCGAGCAGGCTAAATACAATAAGCGGAATACAAATAAAATGTATCCACTCATTTGTTGAATTTTGGTGACTCTCGGCATATTTAGCAAAATAAACATCAACCGGACGATTGACATCAGCTTTTGTTTGCATGCCGCTTTTCCCGTTGCCTGATATTTTCTTTGGAGCCATTTCAATGTAAATATAAAAACCCTTTCGGTTATTAGCCGAAAGGGTTGTATTAATTTTTAATTAAGAAATTACTTGGCAAATGCTACCGACCTGGTTTCCCTGATCACGGTAACTTTTATCTGGCCCGGATAGGTCATCTCGGTTTGGATACGGTTTGATATATCGGCAGCCAATACTTCTGATTGGGCATCGCTTATCTTCTCGCTTTCAACCACAACACGCAGTTCGCGGCCGGCCTGTATAGCAAATGTTTTTTCTACACCCGGATATGACATAGCCAGTTCTTCCAATTCCTTCAAACGTTTGATGTAACTTTCAACAACCTCGCGGCGGGCACCCGGACGGGCGCCGGATATAGCATCACAAGCCTGGATGATTGGTGATAACATCGACGTCATTTCTATCTCGTCATGGTGAGCACCGATGGCATTACAAACTTCAGGATGTTCCTTATATTTCTCGGCCAATTGCATACCCAAAATAGCATGCGGCAGCTCGGGGTTATCATCAGGCACTTTACCAATATCATGCAGCAAGCCGGCGCGTTTGGCCATTTTTACGTTAAGGCCCAATTCGGCAGCCATAGTGGCGCAAAAGTTGGCAACCTCGCGCGAGTGTTGTAACAGGTTTTGCCCGTAAGATGAGCGGTAACGCATACGGCCAACCATACGGATCAGCTCGGGATGCAAACCATGAATACCCAGGTCAATCACAGTACGTTCACCTATCTCTACAATTTCTTCTTCAATTTGCTTTTTGGTTTTTGCAACAACCTCTTCAATCCGGGCAGGGTGAATACGGCCGTCTGTTACCAAACGGTGCATGGCCAGCCTTGCAATCTCGCGCCTTACAGGGTCGAAACCTGATAAGATGATAGCTTCCGGGGTATCATCCACAATAATTTCGATACCGGTTGCAGCCTCCAAAGCACGGATGTTACGACCTTCGCGACCAATGATACGGCCTTTGATCTCATCGTTTTCAATATTGAAAATTGATACCGTGTTCTCGATAGCACTTTCGGTAGCGGTGCGTTGGATAGTTTGGATAACTATCTTTTTAGCCTCTTTGGTGGCCGTAAGCTTAGCCTCATCAACAATATCCTTTATCTGGATCATGGCTTTGGAGCGGGCTTCTTCGCGCAAAGTATCTATCAATTGATTTTTTGCATCATCGGCAGATAAACCCGCTATAGTTTCCAATTGCTGAACATGCGAGTTCTTTAAAATCTCAACTTCTTCTTGTTTTTTAACAACAATTTCGGTTTGTTTCTCCAGGTTTTTACGGGTATTATCCAGCTCATTCTCCTTACGGTTCATGTTCTCCAGGCGCTGGTTTAATGATTGCTCTTTTTGTTTAACACCGTTTTCGCGCTGGTTAATGTTGTTGTTTTTGTTGGTTACTTCCTGCTCATGTTCAGCTTTCATTTGTAAAAACTTCTCTTTTGCTTCAAGTAATTTATTTTTCTTCAGGATCTCGGCATTGTTTTCAGCATCCTTTAATATTTTTTTCACTTTATTTTGTGCCGATGTTTCCTGGTCTTTAAAAAGCTTCATTAGCAGGAAGCGACCGATGACTATGCCCAGGCCTATGCCAAGCAACAGCCCGATGATTATGTATAATATGTCCATTTTAGGTTATTGGTATGTATGTATATAAAAAAACCGCAACTAACTTTTAAGTATCATGTATTGAAAAACTTCATTTCGGATATTGGAATCATGGGTTACGTTAGTACCTGTAGTAACGCATGCCTCTTTGATCCGCTCATATTGAAGCGTTAAGTTTTTAATAGTGAAACCCAAAATTTAACTGCGGTTAAATCTTAAATGTGCTCTGTATATGTAAAGAACGTTTATTACTTCGAAAAAAATTCGTTCAGCAAATGGTCTAACTGGTAAACCTTTTCAGCAACGTCGGTATCTTCAACGTTAACCTTTTTCTCGGCCTTTAATGATGAGGTTGCATAATGCAACACACACATCGAAAGCAGATCCTGCTTATCCCTCACTGCATAATTTTCCTGATATTCCTTTATCCGGTCGTTAATTAGCTTGGCCGCCCTGCGTATTATCTCTTCTTCTTCCATGTTTACCTTTAAGGGGTAAACTCTGTCAGCAATATTTATTTTTATTGAGATTTCTCCCATTGAGCCTTTCACTTTTTGTACTATTTTTTCAATAATACAATACACTTATCTATTTCCTGCACAAAGTCGTTAATTTTTTGCTTAATGTCAACACTTTTTTCATTTGTTTCCGAAAATGATTTTGCAAGTTTCAATACACGAAGCTTTTCTTCCAGGTCTTTCGTCTTATTTTTACTTGCATCAAGTGCAACAGTAAGCGCTTCACTTTCCAGTTTCAACAAGTCATTTTCCTCCTGCAAAGCAGCACAAAGCTCAATCAACCTTTCGGTTTTCTCAACTATCTTATTTAACTGTTCTGCTACTGAAGGCATTTTTAATTATTGAATTGTCGAATTACTGAATTATTGGATTTATTTACTGATTTAATAAAAAAGCGAAAATTTATTSACTAATTCGATAATTCAGTAATTCAATAATTACTTGCGAATCTCCGCTCCTGCTTCTTTTCCTAAATTATAAATTAATTTCTGCATTATGGAATCAATGGCTTTATCGGTTAAGGTTTTTTCAATGTCCTGTATGATAAAACTCAACGCATATGATTTTTTCCCCGCAGGCAATTTATCGCCCTGGTAAACATCAAATACACTTACTTCTTTCAAAAGCTTACGCTCGGTACGCTGTGCAATTTGCTTCAGCTGACCAAATGATACAGTTTTATCAATAAGCATAGAAAGATCGCGCCTTACCGCCGGAAACTTGGAAACGTCCTGGTGAACTATCACATTTTTACGAACCGCTGCCAGTACCATGTCGAAATTAAAATCCGCATAAAATACTTCTTTGTCTACATCAGTTTTTTTCAAAGCAGTTGCAGCAACAGCGCCAAACTTAACCAGCTGCCTGCCATTTAGCATATACTGAAGCCCAAAAGCTAACTTACTGCAGGTAGCATCTTCAACAACAAAGTCGGTAATGTTTAAACGTTGTAAAATACCATCAACAATAGCTTTCATGTTGTAAAACGAAACAGGCTTAAGCTTTTGATTCCATTGCTCGGCTGCAGCGGTGCCGGTAATAAAAACAGAGAAACGCTGAACCTCGCTGTATTTATCATCCTTAACGCTGTAAACCTTACCAAATTCGTAAAACTTCAAATCGGCTGCACGACGATTTTGATTGTAGGCAATAGCCTCCAGGCCCGAGAAAAGCAGGCTCTGGCGCATCACATCAAGGTCGCTGCTTAATGGGTTCAGGATCTTTACCGCAACATCCAGGTTATCTGAATAGGCCGACTTAGTTAATGAGTTTGATAAGATCTCATTAAAGCCATTAGCGGTCAGCAGATCCGAGATCTGGTTTTGCACCGTATCCTTCTCTGCCTTTTGTGAGTTGTTCAATGAAGCCCTGATCTGTGTAGGAATATGAATATTGTTGTAGCCATAAATCCGCAGAATCTCTTCAACAATATCCACCTCGCGGGTTACATCAACACGGTATGGGGGCACTTGTAATGACAGCGAATCCGCAGTTTCATTCACTATCTTAATGTCAAGTGCCTCAATAATCGCCTTGATCTCGCCATGTGTAATTTCCTGACCAATCAGCCTGTCGATGTTTTTATAAGTAACCTCAAAAGCAAAAGGTGCTACCGGCGCAGGATAGTGATCTGAAATTTCTGAAGATACCTTACCACCTGCAACCTGCTGTATTAGCAAAGCCGCACGTTTCAAAGCAAAAACCGTCATATCCGGGTCGGTACCACGCTCAAACCTAAACGATGCATCGGTTTTTAAACCATGGCGTTTAGCAGTTTTACGTACAGATACAGAATTAAAGTAAGCGCTCTCCAGGAAAATATTTTTAGTAGATGATTTAACCCCCGATTGAGCGCCGCCAAAAACACCGGCAATGCACATTGGCTCTTCGGTATTGCCAATCATCAGGTCATTCTCCGATAATTTACGGTCAACATCATCCAGCGTTTTAAAAATTGTTCCTTCAGCGTAGTTTTTAACCAGCACTTTGTTGCCTTTTATCTCATCGGCATCAAAAGCATGTAGCGGCTGACCAAGCTCATGCAGCACATAGTTGGTAGCATCCACAATATTATTGATAGAACGGATACCAATAACAGCCAGTCTTTCCTTTAACCATTTTGGTGAATCTTTAACTTCAACACCACTTATAGTAACCCCAGAATAACGCGGACTTGCCTGTCCGTTCTCAACCACAACCTCAATAGTTCTGCTGGTGTTATCAACTCTAAAGCTACTAACATCGGGTTTTTTTATGCCGATCTTTAAAAACGCGGCAATATCGCGGGCGGTACCTAAATGCGAGGTGGCATCGGCACGGTTAGGGGTTAAGCCTATCTCGTACATATAATCATCATGCAGTTTGAAATAGTTTTTTGCTAATGTGCCAACTACAGCATCAGCATCAAGTACCATGATCCCCGCATGATCTGTTCCCAGGCCTATCTCATCTTCGGCGCAGATCATCCCTTCGGATACCTCACCACGGATTTTTGATTTTTTTATAGCGAATGGCTCGCCTACAGTCGGGTATATGGTAGTGCCTACAGTGGCTACAACCACTTTTTGCCCGGCAGCCACATTAGCGGCGCCACAAACAATTTGCAGGTCTTCAGGGCCTCCTACGTCAACCTTGGTAACATGAAGGTGATCTGAATTGGTATGTGCAACACTCTCCTTTACAAAACCTATCACCAGGCCTTCCAATCCGCCGGGGATGGGTTGTACTTTTTCCAGGCTCTCAACTTCCAAACCGGTACCGGTAAGTATGATCGAGATCTCCTGCGGAGTTTTATCGGTATCAATAAATTCTTTAAGCCAGTTATACGATATCTTCATTATTCAGAAATGATAATCGGCAAAGATATAAAGATTTCGGATGTGGGATTTCGGATTTGGGATTTAAATTGATTTCAGATGTGCAGATTTCAAATGTGCAGATTATAGATGGGTAAATGGACAGTTTACCGTAATCAGAATTTTTAGAATTGAAGAAATTTACAGAATTAAAAAAATATTTTTACATCTGCACATTTGAAATCTGCAATCTGCACACATCTACCCTTACATCAAATCCCCGTCTCCAAAACTAAAATACCCATTATCGGTAATAATAAGGTGATCAAATACACCAATATCCAGCATTCTGCCAGCCGTGGCTATCTTTTTGGTCAACATCACATCCTCCTGGCTTGGCTTCAGGTTACCCGATGGGTGATTATGAACCAGTATAAGTCCGCTGGCCTGGTATTGCAGGGCTGCATGAAAAATAATTTTAGGATCGCATACGGTAGATGCCAAGCCACCTTTGCTAATGAGTTCTTTCCCTAATACCTTTTGTGAACGCCCCAGTAATATGATCCAAAATTCTTCGTGGTTCAAATCCATCAAATGGCGGCGCATAATGTTATAACCATCGCGGCTGGAGTTAATATAATCCGGGGCCTGGCTCTCACTATCGTTACGGCGCCGGCCAATCTCCAAAGCGGCTATAATGGAGATAGCCTTGGCCTCTCCTATTCCTTTAAATTTAGATAACTCGCTGATGGAAGCCTTGCCCAGCTTATTCAGATCATTCTCGTAATGATGCAGGATGCGCTTGCTGAGCTCAACGGCGGTTTCATTACGGCTGCCCGAGCCTATGAGGATGGCGATCAACTCGGCATCAGTTAATGCCCGCCTGCCTTGTCCGCTTAGTTTTTCGCGCGGACGGTCGGCCTCGGCCCATGATTTTATGCCTATCTTATTTTCGTAGTTTTCCACGGCATTAAAGTATGAAAAAGCATGGAAACAAAAAAAGGGATCGTACCAATGGCACAATCCCCTTTTTTATATCTTGAAAAGCTAAATTTAGCTTAAAGTATTTACAAATTTAGTAAGCTTCGATTTATTGTTTGAAGCTTTGTTTTTGTGAATAACATTCTTTTTAGCCAAACGATCAAGCATAGAAATCACTTTACCTAACAATGCGGCAGCATCAGCTTTAGTTGTAGTGTTTCTTAATTTTTTAATAGCGTTCCTGGTTGTTTTAGCCTGGTACCTGTTGCGCAGACGCTTCGCAGCGTTTGACCTGATTCTTTTTAAAGATGATTTATGATTTGCCATCGTATAGCTTTGTTATTCTTTTTCTACTTATTTTAAGGACTGCAAATATAGGGTGATAAATTTTAATATGCAAATGGTTTTTTATTTTTAAGTTATTTAAGTTTAATGGCCAGGATTCAATTAAAATCAGGCAATTTATTTCACAAAATATCAAACAATGTATAAACAATGTACAAACAATATCAACATAAATCCACTTTTATACCAATAAAGTTAAACCAGTTCAATTTGCCATGCCCAACAACAGCACAACCAGGTTTAGCAACCGGGTAAACGACTATGTAAAGTACCGCCCACACTATCCCAAAACAATTGTAGAATTTTTGGAAGATAATTATGAACTGTCCACCGGCAAACTCATCGCCGATATTGGGGCCGGTACCGGCATCTCCACCGCCTTGTTCCTGGATGCCGGATACAAAGTTATCGCCGTTGAACCCAACCAGGAAATGCGCGAAAAGGCGGTTGAACTATTGGGCAACTATCCGGGCTTCAAAGCGATAAACGGCACCGCCGAAAACACCAGACTGGAGACCGGCAGCATCGACCTTATTGTAGCCGGCCAGGCCTTCCACTGGTTTGATGCCAAAAAAACGAAGACTGAATTTAAAAGGATCTTAAAACCCGGCGGTATTGTTGCCCTGATATGGAACGAAAGAAAAACGCAATCGGATTTTGAAATAGAATATGACCGGTTGATAGTTAATCATGGCAGGGACTACGTTAAGGTGGATCATCGTAATATTGATGACGGACATATCGGCGCTTTCTTTGATCCCGAACCATTTCGGCTGGAGATATTTCAAAACAAACAAGTGTTTGATTTTAACGGGTTAACAGGCCGGTTACTTTCATCATCCTATATGCCGGCTAAAGATGAGGCAGGTTATGAATCCATGATGGCCGACCTTAAAGGTCTTTTTGATAAGTACCAGCAGGATGATTTTATTATCATCAATTATGATACGAAGGTTTATGTAGGGAAAATGTAGTTCACTGTGCTTCAAAACTCAAAACTTAAACCCATATTTACCCTCATGAAGCGGGCTATCGTTTTAAGCTTATCGGGTATCGGTTTAATTATACTCTGCTCCTCCTGGGGCTTCTTCGCGCATTATCGCATTAACCGCCTGGCCGTTTACACGCTACCTAAGGGCATGGCGGGTTTTTACAAGGCCAATATCAATTACATTGTTGAACACGCTGTAAGCGCCGATAAACGCCGCTATGTAGACTCCTCGGAGATACCCAGGCACTTTTTTGATGCCGACCATTATGGTAAAAAACCATGGATCGCCATGCCACAGAAATGGAAGGATGCCGCGGCAAAATATACTGCCGATACATTGGATAAATATGGCTCAGTTCCCTGGACCATACAATACCAATATTACAAACTGGTAAGGGCATTTAAAGCGCATGATACAACGGCTATCCTTAACACATCGGCAAACCTGGGCCATTACATTGCCGATGCACATGTGCCGCTGCATCTTACACAAAACTACAACGGGCAGCTAACCGGTCAAACCGGCATACACGCCCTGTGGGAAAGCCGCATACCCGAGCTTTTTAGTGATAAGTATAATTTAAAAGCCGGCAAAGCCCGCTATATCGAAAACCCTTTGGCCGAAGCTTTCAGGATTTGCCGGGTATCATTTAAAAGTGTTGATTCGGTTTTGCGGTTTGAACGCGTATTAAGCAAAAGCTTCCCTGCCGGTAAAAAATACAGCATGGTACTGCATGGCAAAAGAGAAATAAAAGATTACTCGGAAACTTATAGCCTGGCTTATCAAAAAATGTTGAAGGGCATGATTGAACGGCAAATGAGAGCGTCTATACTTTCGGTTGGCAGCTTCTGGTACTCGGCATGGGTTGATGCGGGGCAGCCGGATTTGCCTTCTGTTACAGTCAACATCAAAAAGTTAAAATACGTAGATCCCGTAAATTAAAACCGTGTTATTACGATTGTAAAAAGGGTTATATCAGCTGCAAATTTTGTAACTTTAATTAGTCTTAAATAACCGTATCCACATGAAAAAGCTAATTCTGATTATACCATTGCTGGCAGGTTGCCTTCAATTGGTATCGGCCCAAACCTGCAGCCAGTTCATTAATACCCTTAATGGCAAAAAGCTCACCTACTCCAACCAAAATGCCGATGGCAAACCACTGGGAAAATTTATTTACAGCACCACTAAAAAAGATGAATCAACGGCGACTGTTCATACCGAAATGTTTGATAAGGCAAACAAGGCTATCGGCACGGGCGATTCAGAATTAATATGCGCAGGGCAATCCATTAAAATGGATATGAAAGCTTTTATACCGGCCTCATCTATGAAGCAGTTCAGCAATATGCAAATGACCGGCGATGCTAAATACCTTACCTACCCTGTTGATCTTAAAGCAGGCCAAAAACTGGATGATGGTACCGTAACTATTAACATTGGCAACAACGGGCAGCAAATGGGGAACATGCAACTCAATATTGTTAACCGTAATGTTGAGCAAACCGAAAACGTAAGCACTCCGGCCGGCAGTTTTGATTGCTTTAAAATAACCTACGATGTTAATTTTAAAATGACCATGATGGGCATTGGAATCCCTTTTAATATAAAAACKACAGAATGGTACTCGCCCAAACTTGGTCGTTTTGTAAAATCAGAAAGCTATAAGGGAGATAAAATGATAGGCCGGATGACACTTGAAGCTATCAATTAGCATCGGTACCCAATTATTGAACAGCGCGCTCCTTAACACCCCTGTTAGCTATAGCCGCATAAATTGGTGGAATTATGGATATAAGGATGATGGCGACACCAACCAGTGAGAAATTTTTTTCAAAAAACGGAACCTTACCCAGCCATAATCCGGCAAAAAGGAAAACAATGATCCAGGAGGCGCCGCCTATAATATTATATAAGCTATACTTTAAAAACGGCATCCTGCCCACACCCGCCACAAACGGTGCAATGGTGCGGATAATAGGCATAAACCTGCTGAAGATAACCGCCTTTGCGCCATGCTTATCAAAAAACGCTTTGGTTTTTAAATAATACTCCAGCTTTAATATCTTATTATGTTCTTTAAATACCCTGGCGCCTAAATAGTTGCCCAACAGGTAGTTTACGGTATTGCCTGCAAAGGCTGCAATAATCAGTATAATAGTCAGCAAATAAATATCAAGGCCCGATTTTTCGCCTGCTATAAGGGCGCCTGCAGCAAACAGTAACGAGTCGCCGGGTAAAAACGGTGTAACTACAAAACCTGTTTCAGCAAAAATGATAGCAAATAATATCAGGTATGTCCAACCCTGGTATGCGCTGGTTATTTGTACCAGGTGTTTATCAATATGCAGTATAAAATCGATGATGCTTTTTATTATTTCCACTTTTTCAAATTTTGCCCAAAAATAGGGATATAAAAAGAATTGCCACTATTGCGTGGCTTTTATCAATAAATTATTGGTTAAAACCGCCGCGCCAAAAGCAACAGAATCTGTACGACCCACAATTCCCTGGGTATAAATAGTATAAGCGCGCCCGTCAAGAACAGATACATTTCTTAAGGTATACTCAATTTTTGAAGGAGTGGTATGTACGTTTATGGTAAAATTATAATTGCCCGTAGGTATATCGATATATGGCGATAGGGTGTTAAACGTGCGGTCGCTAAATGCCAGTGTATCGTTTGCCCGCAGATCAAGATTGGCTGATCCGGGCGAAGTATGTGCAAATCTTATCTTTCCCCTTCCTATAGGCGGCAAGGTGGCAGTATCCAGCGATAAAATTGAGCTTTTAATCGAGCTATCGGCCAGGTAACCGGTGATGAACAAGGTGTATTTTGAGTTGCCCCGTAAAGCAGTGTCAATTTGAAAGGGAATATTTACCGGAGCTGCCGTAGCAGTACGCAGTTGTAATGGTGGTGTAAGTGTGCTCAGGAAAAAATAACCCGAATTATTGGGATAAGTATAGGTAG
>NZ_JBFUKF010000155.1:0-12104 GCF_056400985.1 Mucilaginibacter sp. P4_G9
CTTTGTATGTAGCCAATGGGCTTGATAATGCGGTGGCTGTGGTAAAACTGGGTTCAAAATCTTCCGGTAAGGGTTCTGGTAACACCGAGGTAAAGGGTTTTATCCCAACGGAAGCCTATCCCGGCGGGCTTGCTGTAAGTGATAATACCTTGTTTGTTACTAACCTTGAGGGCGAAGGCGCGCGCGTAAGCAGCAAAGAAGTAAGCAAAGCGGGCCTTGATGCCGAATTAAGTAATAACCCGGCAGGGGTTTATAATTCGCACCATCAAAAGGCAACAGTATCTATTATCCCCTTACCCGGTGATAAACAGCTGCAACAATATACTAAAAGGGTGAAGGATCTTAACCTAAGCTTCAGGCAGGAAATTGCACAGTTGCTGCCCCGTAAAAATATTCCGGCACGCCCTGTTCCCGAACGTATTGGCGAACCTTCGGTTTTTAAACACGTGCTATACATCATCAAAGAAAACCGTACTTACGACCAGGTTTTAGGTGATATGCCCGAAGGTAACGGGATGAAATCGCTTTGTATCTATGGCGATAGCATCACGCCAAACCAGCATGACATTGCACGGAATTTTTTACTGTTGGATAATTATTATGCATCGGGCAAATGCTCGGCCGAAGGGCACCAATGGACGGACGCCGCTATGGTTACTGACTATGTTGAAAAAAGTGTACGCTCATGGTTCAGGAGTTATCCTCATGTGCAGGAAGATGCCCTGGTTTATGATGGCAATGGCTTTATTTGGAACAATGCCGCAGATCACGGAAAAACGGCGAGGATATATGGCGAAGCATGCCAGCCGCATTTTGATAATAAACTCACCTGGACGGATATTTATAATAATTACATGGCTGGGAGTCCCTTTAAGTTTACCAATACCAGCACCATATCGCGGGTAAGGCCCATGTTGTCACAAAACTTTCCCGGTTCTGATGATCATCGGATCAATGAGCAGTTGCGTGCATCGGCTTTTATTAAAGAACTAAATGATTATGAAAAGCAGCCCGGCGATCAACTCCCCAATTTAATGATAATGGCCCTTTCATCAGACCATACCGTTGGCACAAGACCAGGCATGCCAACACCCGAAGCTATGGTAGCCGATAACGACCTGGCCCTTGGCCGCATAGTGGAGTCAGTATCAAAGAGCAGATTTTGGAAAAACACCGTGATTTTTGTTACCGAGGATGACTCTCAGGCGGGCTGGGACCATGTATCGGCGTACCGTACCACCGGCTTTGTGATAAGTCCTTACAGCCGTTTGCAGGGCAAGGTTTCTAAAAACTATAATCAAACCTGCATGGTAAGGTCTATTGAACAAATTTTAGGTATACCACCAATGAATATTATAGATGCTACGGCCATACCCATGTTTGATTGCTTTACAAATAAACCATCAAATTATACCTATAAAAGCTTAAAGAACAAGGTAGCTATCAATAATATTAATCCAAAGCTATCTTCTTTAAAGGGGGCGGCACTACATTATGCACAATTATCATCATTGCCCGAGTATGATCATATTGACGGCGGAAACGATGATGTATTGAACCGGATACTATGGTATGCAGCCAAAGGCAAAAAAGCTTATCCCGCAAAACTGGCCGGTAAGGATGATGATGATTAAGCTTATATAAACCCGATTTAGGTTTAAGCAGAAACGCTATGTATTGTATTAAGCGCGATATTTGTAATTTCAACTTATTTTGATTTATAAATAATAAACCCCATATTTATAAATCATTACCTGAAAAAAACGGCTTGAAAAAGTTTATTGCATTGTTATTGCTAAACATTTACCTCCTGAATATCGGGGGACAACTGGCAGTGCATCAGTATTTGGTTTATAAAACAGATAAGTTTTACAACCAGCAGATTGGCAAAGGTTTATATGATGTTAAAGATCTTACCGAAATAGCAATTCCTATTAACCTGCCCGGTATACATGACTGGAAACGCTTTGAAAATATAGCCGGCCAGATCATGTTTGGTAACACCAGTTACAATTACGTAAAAATGAAGATCACCAGGAACGCTATTCACTTGATGTGCATTCCCAATTACGAAACTACCCGACCGGCTGATAATAATGTAGTAAATGCCAAAGAGCTTAAAGATATACCTGTATCTCAAAAAAATCATGTTCCGTATGGTAAATCAATAATGCTGGATAACCTCAGCTTGTCCTTTGTACAGTTTGAGTTTAATTGCCCTATAAAAAAGGTGCGGCAAAATGTTGTGCAACCCGTACAGTCCCTGGTTCATTACCACCAGGATATTCCTGAACAACCACCCAAAACTTCCTGCTAATATTCCTCCTCATTTAATTCACTTTGGGTATGCCCATTTGGTGTATTTGAATGTATTTTAATTGACAGGTACCTGTGCCCTGTGTTTGGCGCCTGCAAATAAATTACAGCATTCCACTTCAAATCCGGCAACCCGTTAATCAGCTTTAATTTGTTATGATGCTTTGTATGCCAGGGCATTAGGCTAATTTATCAATACTTTAGGTAATGTAAGCCGGGAGGTTTACAACTGCAGTAAAAACAACCATATGAAATTAAAAATAATACTGGCATCAACGCTCGTTGTAGCGTTGGGCTTCACTATAATCGCATCAAGTCAAAGCTCTTCGCATGACGAAATGGTTCAAATACTTGAAAGAATTAAGCAAAAGAATAATAATATTCAAAACCCATTTAACCCCGAAGTTAAGATTGCATATTGCGATTCGGTACTCAAAATTGGGATTAATAATCAGGATTCATACCTGTGGGCTTCAAAGGCATCGCTTCTGCTCATGAAAGGGGAAGAACAACAGGCCGTTAATATTTATGAAAATGTATTGAGTAAACTGGATTTTATGCCAACAGATGCCGTCTTCTCTGAATCGGGCATTGCTTACATGCGCCTTGGCGAGCGCAGCAATTGTATGCTTAATCATACCGGCTCGTCCTGTATATTCCCAATTAAAAATGATGGTGTTCATAAGCTCCAGACCGGTTCGAGAAAAGCAATTGAAACCTACAAAACCATGTTAAAAATGCATCCCGATGACCTGGAATCAAAATGGCTTATTAACATAGCCTATATGACGCTGGGCGAATACCCGCAAAAAGTGCCCAAAAACTTGTTGATCCCAGGCTTGAATGCTGATAGCGTAGCAAGCATAAAACCTTTTAAAGACATTGCCCCAAGCTTAGGTCTTAACGTTAATGGCCGCGCGGGTGGTGTTGCTATTGATGATTTTAATAATGATGGATACCTGGATATCATAACATCGGGATGGGACCTGAGCGATCCTATGCACTACTTTAAAAATAACAAGGACGGCACATTTRGCGACCAAACAGAGCAAAGCGGGTTAACCGGGATAACAGGAGGGTTAAATATCCAGCAAACAGATTTCAATAATGATGGCAACGTCGATCTTTTTGTGTTGAGGGGAGCCTGGCTCACCAGGGGATTTGGAAATCAGCCCAGCTCGTTATTGCGTAATAACGGCGATGGCACCTTTACCGATGTAACCATACCAAGCGGCTTGCTTTTCTTTCATCCTACCCAAACAGCCACCTGGGCCGATTTTAATAATGATGGCTGGCTTGATGTTTTTGTGGGTACCGAAACCTCAACCCAAATACTCGATGCAAATTCATCTCCCTGTGCATTATATATTAATAACCATAACGGCACTTTTACCAATGTTACCGAGACCGCCCATTGCAATATCGTATCATTTGTAAAAGGCGTTACATCGGCCGATTATAATAATGACGGCTACCCGGATATTTTTATTTCAACCATGACCGGCAATAAGTACCTGCTCAAAAATAAAGGCATAAAAGGAGGGGGTGTTGAATTTGAAGATGTTACTGAACAGGCGGGGATTGCGCAAAATAAAGAGCGGACGTTTACAACCTGGTTTTATGATTATAACAATGATGGCTGGCAAGATATTATCGTAAGCGACTACCAGTTTAAATACTCCCTGGGATATTATAGCGCGGCTGCAGCATCAGGACATCCCGTACCTAATGCAGGTAATGTGTTCTTATATAAAAATAACCAGAACGGCACTTTTACCAATGTAACCAAAGAGGTTGGGTTAGATAAAGTGGTATACAGTATGGGGGGCAACTTTGGCGACATTGACAACGATGGCTACCTTGATATGTATTTTGGAACAGGCAACCCCGATTTCAGGTCATTGGTGCCTAACAAAATGTTTAAGAATGTTGGCGGGAAAAAATTTATTGATATAACAACATCTTCGCGTTTAGGCAATTTGCAAAAGGGGCATGGCATTGCTTTCGCCGATCTGAGAAATGTTGGCAGACAGGATATATTTGCCGAAATGGGGGGAGCTTATATCGGCGATTCGTATACCAGTTCGTTATACCTTAATCCCGAAACCAATGATAATAACTGGATAAGTTTAAAGCTTGACGGTGTAAAAGCAAATAAAGCGGCCATAGGCAGCCATATTAAACTAACATTTACAGAAAACGGCGTTAAAAGAAGCGTTTATAAAGATGTAAATTCGGGCGGCAGTTTTGGGGCATCTCCGTTAAGGCAGGAAATCGGGATAGGCCGGGCCAAATCAATTGATGAAATTGAAATAAAGTGGGCCGGAAGCGGCACCGTTCAATATTTTAAAAATGTATTACCCAACCAGTTTTTGCACATTACCGAAGGGGTAGATCAATTTAAAGCAAACCAGCTTGCCAAATTAACATTTATAGATAAGCAGGATATGTCGCTTTGTATGCCCATGACAGCCAAAATGAAGTAGGCAGTATATTTATATTAAAAGTTCATTGTATGCATTTTTTAATATTCGATTAAAATCAGCTACATTTAAATAAAATAACTTAAACGATGAAAAAATTATTGTTAGTGTGCTGTATGTTAATCGGATTAACAGCAGCAAGTAATGCACAAAATAATGTAGCTGCTGCAAAGCCCGAAGAAAAAGCTAAAGAGTTGCAAAAACAGTTGAAACTTACTGACGTGCAGACCACTAAAATAGCGGCTATTTACAAGGAGTCATCAGAAAAATTTGAAAAGATAAAAGCCGATACTCACGGTGATAATGCAAAAATGGTGGTTGCCATTGAGCCTTTGCGTAGCGCTACCATTAAAAAGATCAAAACTGTTTTAACACCTAAACAGCGTGTAAAATATGATGCACTGGTAAAAGGCGCGAAAAACTCGGGCGGCAATGGCTGGAGTGATGGTTGGAGCGCAAGTAAATAATAGGTTAATGATATTTTAAACCGGAATCTCCTTTCCCGTTTAAATAAATATCCTTCAGGTTGAAAGCCTGGGGGATTTTTTATTGATTGAAATTCCAATTCAGGGCTTATAGAAGCTAAACAGCATGTTGAGTTAATGTTAAGTGAGGGTATATTTTGTGTTAAAATATAATATACAAAGCTGTTTTATTATCAGTAGCTTTAATATAACCAATTATAAAGTTCCATGATCAGGCATATTAATGTATTATATACATTGTTGCTGATCTTTACACTGTCAGCAGTTTACGGCCAGGGCAAAGATCAAAGGATCTGCATTGAGTTTTACCAGGGTACTTTTAATAGCCAAATAGACAGTACCATATGGGTTGATGTTCCGGTACAATTAACGCCGCAGGTTGTAACATCATTTTATACGAAAGTAAATGCCGGGAATTATAAACCTGTAATTGATTCATTAACGGCCTATAAGCAGAGGAATCATTTAAACGACTGGCTTTATTATCAGTTGATCCGCAAAGTAGCACAGCAAATTAGTCCTAAGGAAAGCAATTATAGCAGTTATACATTGTATAAGTGGTTTTTGCTGACCAAATCKGGCTACGATGCCCGTTTGGCTTTAACATCAAATAAGGTAATATTTTACGTTTTTAATAATGAGCAGGTGGAAGATATTCCATTCTTCAAGTTTGATAATAAAAAGTACGTATGCCTAAATTATCATGATTATGCAAATACCGATCTTAACCTGGACCCGCCGGTACCTGTACCTGTAAATATTCCGGAAGCTGTAAATGCTTTTTCCTATAATATAAAAACGATGCCTGATTTTAAACCGGAAGATTACTTTGAGAAGGAATTGCAGTTTACCTATCATAACAAGGTTTATTATTTTAATATAAAACTGAACAGGGAGGTGGAAGCCATTTTTAAAAACTACCCGGTAGTTGATTTTGGATCGTATTTTAATATTCCGTTGACTAAAGAAACCTACGGATCGCTTATCCCGCTGTTGCGAAAAAATATAAAAGGAATGAATCAAAAAAAGGGGGTGGACTACTTAATGCGGTTTACCCGCTATGCTTTTTTATATGAAACTGATGAGCAGAACTTTGGGAAAGAAAAACGCTTATCGCCCGAAGAAACATTGTTTGAAAAATATAGTGATTGCGATGACAGGGCCGCTTTGTTTTTTTACCTGGTTAAGGAAATTTATAATTTACCCATGATTGCCATTTTGTATCCTACACACATTACTATGGCTGTGCAGTTTGATAAACCCGTTGGCAGCCCTATAATTTACAAAGGGAAAATTTATTCGCTTTGCGAACCAACGCCTCAAAGCCAAAACCTGGCAATAGGGCAGTTATCAGATAAATTGAAAGGGAAGCCTTATGAAGTGGTTTACCAATATACACCCGCTATTAAATAGCATGGGTTAAGCATGTTTACAGATATTAACTGCGGATCTCTGCGTGCTTATGACCTGTTGTAGAACCCCAGACTTACGAAGTTTTAAAAACTTCGTAAGTCTTCGTCGATTTGTCATTCTTTCGTTCAGAATCCGCGGAATTTTGTCACTACCCCCATGACGCAAGAAGTATAAAACACGCTATCAATAGAATTTAAACTGGCCCTTTAAAAGGACCTATTCTTTAGCGTTATTGATAACGATGAAACCGATAACTTTTTTTATCCAACATTTGTTTTTTGAAAAATTAAAGTTAATTTACAATTAATTGAGAATTAACTTGTAATTATAAATTAATTGTTGAGGAGGTATAGCTTTTTGATAAAGTTTTACTGTTTTCAATTGCTGGCCAGCCAATTATAATTCTTAAGAGGGAAACTTTATGAAAATAATTTAACACAAAAAACATGAAAAAAAAGGTATTACTAACAATTGCTTTAGGTGTAGCTTTTAGTGCATCTATGTTCTTTTCCTGTACAAAGAATAGCAGCAAACCGGCTCCAAAGAGCGACGAAGTTTCGGCCGATGTATTAAAAAGCATAGCCAACCTTGGGTTTAGCACCGATGATGTCAAAAAACGGGACGGCGGTTATTTGGTTGAGGGCGATATTCTTTTAACAACCGCCAACTTATCAGAAACCAGCACCAGTCCTAATTTAAGGATTGCCGAAACAGAGCAGTACCGAACCACAAACCTGGTTAAAAACCTGCCAAGAACAATTACGATTTCTGTTTCAAATTTACCAACGGTTTACGCAACCGCTACCAGTAATGCAGTTGCCCGCTACAATGCTTTAGGCCTTACAATCACTTTTCAGATAGTAAGCAGTGGCGGCAATATCCAGGTTATTGGGTTTAACGAAGGGCCAAGCGGCGGTTATATCACATTGGGCTCATCGGGTTTCCCTACATCATCCGGCGATCCTTACAACCAAATCCAAATGAATACCAATGCCCAGGCTTATGGCACCAACCCGGATGTGAATTACCTTACCTCGGTTTTGCAGCACGAAATAGGGCATTGCATTGGTTTTAGGCACACCGATTACATGAACCGTGCATTTAGCTGCGGCGGACGCAGATCAAATGAAGGAAGCGCTGGTATTGGTGCAATTAATATCCCAGGCACCCCAACTAAAGCAGATGCGGCGTCATGGATGCTGGCTTGCTCTGACGGCACCGACCGTACTTTTAATCCAAACGATAAAATTGCTTTAAATTATTTGTATTAAAAAAGTATCCGGCTCATACATTTGTACTATATGAATCTACTATAAGGGAGGGCATTGCCCTTCCTTATTTTTATTTATTTAAAGCATGGGTAAAAAGTTCCTGTTTTGTGTTATTCTAATTTTATGCTTTAAATATTCCTGGTCGCAAAAACCTATCAGCGATAAAATGGTCATTGATCTTTACGCGTCGGCAAGTAACATGCCTGCTGCCGATTCGCTTAAATATTATGTCGTTAAATTCTTAAAACCTTCAGCTGCCAACCAGGAAAGAAGCCGTATTGTTAAAAGGATTTCTTATAACTATTACATAGTAGCCTCAACTATAGTTGTTGAACCAGGCGGGAATGTTGCTGCCGCGGCACCGGCTAATTCATTATGGAAAGCATCAGATAACCTGGTTCTGTTTTCTCAAAAACATCCAAATAGCAATAGACTGATCAACGTTGATGTTACGGTGAGTAACCCAGCTGCTATCAGCCAGGTAGCGCAGTATGGGAAGATAACAGGCACAAATGGAAATAGGGTTAACGTAAGTATTCCCATAAATAAGCTAAAGGAAATACTACAGCAGCAGTATGTGATTTTTGCAGATAACACCCGGCAGGCGCATGAAGAACTATCAATAAGCGATATTGACCTGGGCGCTAATGCTATAAATGCTATCGGCAGTAATTATCCCGAAATTAACGGGCAGGGTATAAATGTAAGTATTAAAGAAGACCGGTACGATGATGATCTTGATTTGCTTGGAAGGTCATTTGATTCTTTTCCGGCATCCGCAACAAATTCGGGGCACGCCACCACTATGGCCACACTCATTGGCGGTAATGGAAACTCATTTATAAAAGGACTTGGTGCTGCACCCCAGGTGCGCTTTACGTCTTCAAACTTTAGTAATTTATTCCCCGATAGTATAGCCATTTTTAAGACATTCCATATCAGCCTGCAAAATCACTCCTATGGAACAGGCATAGAAAACTATTATGGAGCCGAAGCCGTAGCCTATGATAAACAGGTAGCAGATAATGACACCATTATTCACGTATTCTCCTCTGGAAATATTGGTACAACGGCGCCATCAACCGGGATTTATAACGGTTTGGCGGGTACAGCAAATTTATCGGGCGATTTTAAACAGGCTAAAAATGTTTTTGTAATAGGCGGAACAGGCCGTACCAATTTACCTGAGGACCTGAGTTCGGCCGGCCCGGCTTATGACGGCCGTATAAAACCCGAACTTGTAGCTGATGGTGAAGATGGAACCTCGGGCGCAGCAGCGCTGGTATCGGGTACCATTGCCTTATTGCAACAGGCATATAAATTACAATATGGGCACTTACCTTCGGCAGCTTTAATTAAAAGTGTGCTTATTAATGCAGCAGATGATATTGGCAATACGGCGATTGATTTTAAAACCGGCTATGGCAGGCTAAATGCTCTTGAAGCTTTGCGTACTATAAAGGAGAGCAGGTTTGGCAATGGCTCTGTAATTGATGGCCAGCAAAAAGACATCAGTATAACGGTACCATCAAATTGCCGCGAACTTAAAGTATCAATTGCCTGGAATGATTTGCCTGCAGTGCTTAATGCGCCCAATGCATTGGTTAATGATCTTGACCTGTATGTTTCAACTCCTGATGGGAAAACTATTTTACCCTGGACCTTGAGCTCCTATCCCGCTATTGACTCCCTGCAAAAGCCAGCGCAACGGCAACGGGACACATTAAATAATACCGAACAAGTATCCATGATAAACCCGGTAGCCGGTACATATACTATACACGTAAAGGGACGCAAAATTCCTTCGGGTTCGCAAAAGTTCTATTTTGCATATCAGGTAGCCCCAGCCGATAAGTTTGAGTGGATATATCCCAGTGTCGCCAGCCAGCTTTTTGCAGCTGATGTTAATTACCTGCGCTGGCAAAGCTCATATAATACAACAACCGGCAAGCTTAGCGTAAGCTACGACCATGGTTTAACCTGGCAGGCAATCAAAACAGTTAACCTCAAGAGCAACAATTATACCTGGACAGCTCCGGATATATTCGGCACTGCTATGTTTAAAATGGATATTGATGGCAAAGCACAGGTGAGCGCAGAATTTAATATTTCAAAACCTGTTAATCTTAATGTGGGCTATAATTGCATAAACGGAACTTTGTTACACTGGTCGCCCCGGGAAGGTAGTACCGGCTATGTTGTTTATAGCATAAAAGATAACCTTTTGCAGCAACTTAAAACAACAACCGATACTATGCTCATTATTCCCACGGAGCAGCAAACGTCAAAATATTTTGCGGTAAGCGCCAAAGGGAATGGTTTTGAAGGGTTAAAAGGCTATACTATAGATGCTACGGTGCAGGGTGTTGGCTGTTATGTTAAAACATTGCTGGCAAATGTTGCTGATAATAAAGTGCTGTTGAGCCTTAGCCTGGGAAGCGTGTTAAATCTTAAAACAATCACCTGGGAAAAAATGACCGGGGCCGATACCTTTACAGCAATAGGTACAACGTCCATAGTAACAAATCAGCTTAGCTACCAGTTTACAGATGCAGCGCCAAAGCATGTTCAATACTACAGGGCTAAATTAATAACAAGAGATAACCAGGTTATTTATTCGGACCTGGCCAGGGCCATTGTTTTGCAAAGCAGGCAGTTTGCCGTTTTTCCTAACCCGGTAAATACAGAATTTACTGTTTTAAGCGGCGATATTAATAATTATGATTTTAAACTTTATGATGCAGGCGGTAAGCTTAGTATGACCAAAGTACTCAATAACCTTCAAAATGTTATTCCCGTAAATCTTAATCCCGGTATATATGTTTATGTAATTGCCTTAAACGGGAATGTTGTGTATAATGGGAAGATGATTAAGCTTTAAGCTTATAGATTATACCTTGCTTCTTGTTCATGAATGCTTGCGCTCAATTTCAGCAAGAAATCCGCGGCGCTCAGTTTAATTTCACTCCCAATATTGTATTTTAAAACCCCGAGGTACAAGAGATGCTGATGTACCCATTTTTCGATGAGCAACGAGAAATAGTTGCCAATATTGTTTGCGGTTGACTAAGGGCGTGTTACCAACGCGCTCTTTTTTTATTAACACGTTATTTATTAGGTTTTTGAATTTTGTAACAAATTAATTACTTTTAAAGAAAATAGTATTAAATAGTGACTTTTTATATAATATATACTTGATAATAATTCGTTTTGGCTTTCAGCTATGATTATTATTATCGAAAAAAATACTGTTTGAATACCCCTCCCCTCGGCATTCACGGAGAGTGTTAACGGCGTTGCATTTGAAGGGTAAATCATTTTTTCATTTGCAATGCGCTTGTGGTTAATTGATTAAATAAATTTTGTTTTAAACCGATATTAAAATAAACGGGGAAAATGCCTCGCGCATTTTCCCCGTTCTAATTAACTTAATTAACTGTCTTATTATTAACTAAATGTTTTTAGTCATTGATAAGAACGAACAAATGAGCGAAATGTTATATTATCTCATTGAAAAATATTCTTTGAGGTTAATAATATTTATGTAAAGGAAACGTTACAATTATTAATTGATTTTATTATAAATCTCCAGTAGGTTTATCCCTCAAAGTTTTAACTAATAACTAATCTATCTATTCATGAAAAAAAGTCTACTTACGACTTTGTGCATTTTGTGGTTGGCTGTAACGCAGCTATTTGCGCAAAACCATACCGTAACCGGAAAGGTTACGGCCAAAGAAGATGGCTTACCGCTGCCAGGCGTATCAGTAAGCATTAAGGGCACCACAACCGGAACCCAAACCGACGCAAATGGAAGATTCTCCTTATCGGTTCCTGATGGCACAGTTTTAACATTCAGCTTTATTGGTTACGTTCCTCAATCGGTACCTGCAAATGTTACTCCATTGAATGTTATATTAACTACCTCAAGCCAGCAACTTGGCGAAGTGGTTGTAACAGGCGCCCTTGGTTTAACCCGTACACGTAACCAGCAAGCCTATGCTGCCCAGCAGGTATCGGGCGAAGAGGTAAGTAAAACACGCTCATCAAATTTTGTTGAAGGTTTATCTGGTAAAGTTTCGGGTCTCGAGATCAGGCRAAATAATGGTCTGGGCTCGTCAACCAACGTGGTGATC
>NZ_JBFUKF010000156.1:0-12020 GCF_056400985.1 Mucilaginibacter sp. P4_G9
ATATATTGTAGCGGCGCCATCATCTATTAAACCGGGTAGCCTGGTTAGTTTTTTTAGCAGGAATGCGGCCGGGAATAAAATTTTAGAGAAAATAGTTTTAAGTAAAAACGCGATGGTAAACCTGTTGGTTACCTGCAAAAGAATTGGCCTTGTGGATGCCGAAGGCTATAATATTTTGCTAAAAGAAATTGAAACAGAAGAGTTAAGGTTTAACATGTACGCATGCTTTACTTATTTGCGGTTTTTAATAACCGATGAAGCTAAGTTGACCAGGTTACTTAACGAATATGCTATAAGGAGCATTTTCATTTTTGGGAAGCGTGACAAAAAGTACCCGCTTGCTATCGGGAAAGCTTTTTTAGCCGAGATAAAAAACGCCGAAATAATAGATATGGATGAAAGCCACGAAATAATTAATAAACGTTTTGCTGCAGTTTTAGGAGGCCTGTTGTTATGATCATTAAATCAAAGCCACTGCCACTTTTTTTATTGAAAATTGCCGGGTACCTGGTTGAAAAGGTTTTAAAATCACGTTTAAATAAACTGGTTATTAACCCAATTGAAATTAAGCCAGGCCATTCCTATATTTTATTATGTAATCACTTTGGCTTTGGCGATGGTTTTTTAGGTTTTTATTTAGCCTGGAAGGTAATTTTAAAGCAGGGGCAGATGAAGCGTTTATACATCATGTCGTTAAAAAAGCAGATGCAAAAGAACAGCTGGCTTAGGTATTGCGGCAGTTTTTCTGTTGAGCCGGGTAAAAAGTCCATCAGGGAAAGTTTTGCATATGCTGCCGAACAGCTTGCCGAACCAGGTAACCTGCTGCTGTTTTTTCCGCAGGGAAACCTGGAAAGCTGTCATATCCGGTCGATTAAGTTCCAGGAGGGTATTGCCGAAATAATCCCTTTAATTAAAGGAAACTGCCAGATCATATGGACCAGCAATATTATCGAATACTTTGAAAGTATAAGTCCCTCGGTATATTTCAATATGCTTGATTGTGGTACAAATCACAACTTTGATTTCGATACATTGAAACAACAAGTTAACCAACACCACCTTCAATCAATTAAGCAAAACATACGTTTTACCGACGAGGAAAACTAACAGGATATAACCGCATTAGTTTATTGCCTGGGCGCGGTCTCGGTAATCCCGCTGTGACAATTTAACTGCCACCTAAGTATTGGTTTATACCAAAAACATTATTACCTATTAAAATAGGATTACCAGGAGTAGATTGAACCTGGATGGTCATTTTTCCGGATTCAAAGGAAATGTTGTTGGTTATAATAGAAGATTGTTGAAGACTGTAAAGAGGCCAGTAACCCATTTCAACCATTGCTTTAATTAATATTTGCTCATCGGCGGTAAAATCAGCATCAGAAGTAAGGTTAAGCGTAATTCCATCCACAGCCAGCACAGATCCAATAGCATAATTAAACGTTCCATCGCTGCCAAAATACTCGTCCCAGTTAGCGGGCGTTGTCCATGGAGGAGTCGTTTTTGACACCAATGCAAGATGAAGCAGTCCTGAGTTATACCAGGCACCGGGCGTTATGGGCACAACACAAAAATGGTCGAAACTTACTGTAATAGAAATGGTGCTTAGCGCAAACTTTTTATTCAAATGTAAGCCGCACCAACTCCCGGTCCATAATCCAAAAAAATTAGGGTCATAACCGGGTATCCATGACTTTGATACATTGGGATTATCGTTTAATGAGTTAAATGAGAAATTTGTGGGCGGCGATGCCCGCAGTGTTGTAGTTAAATAAGAAAAAGAAGGTAAATAATCAACCGGTTTTGCATTTGACCCTTCATAGGGTTTTAAAGCCGCCTGACCGCTGTTAATAAGCAACTGATAGGAGAGGTCGGTACGTCCGATGTTAGCTACAGACGGCGCATTTATCATGGCCCATTGAAACCACACAGTTGGTAATGTATTGGCAGGTGGCTGGGGTGATAAACTCTTTAAATAAACAGTCCATCTTGCATAATTAGCGGCACCTATGTCTTTTCTAAAAGTACTGTCAGGAAATGCCAGCTGGTTTATCACAGCTGCATATTGGCTAAAAAAGCTGGGCTGGTTATAAAGCCAGTAATTATATTTTAAAGTTGGCGGAGGAATAGTATTAAAATAAGCCCAAAGACTTTCGTCATCTTTTGCTATGGCAAGAGGTTGTATCAGCTGAAAATTATTGATCGACAAGTTCAGGCTGCCGGCCAATTGGTTGTACCACGCGTCTGTAATTGCTGTAATGCTGTCGCAAGGAAGATTTATGTTTGTCATCATTAGCGGTATATAATAATCAACCTAAAAATGAAGGCTGGTTTTTAGCCAGCCTTCAAAAGAAATTATGCATTCACCTCTTCGAAATTTTTTGCTGAAGCATAAAGCGCAATTGCAGGCGCTGATGAATGCCCAACAAATTCTCCTGCAGATAGTACGTTAACACCCAGCACAATAGGCACACCTTGTATGCTTGATGTGGTAATTTGTAAATTACCGTTCTCATTAAAGGTTGCTGTATTGGTTGATGAGCTGCCGCTGCTGCCGCAATAGAATGGCCAGAATCCGGCAGATCCGCTCGATGTAATAGTTTGCTGATCCAATGTAGAATAGGAAGCGTCAGAAGTTATTGTTACCGACATACCAGAAGCAACAATCACGTTGGCGCCAAAACGCTGCATGTTTCCATTGGTGCCAAAAGTATTGTTCCAATTGATAGAAGAGCCCGGGCTCCATGGGTTTCCGCTTTGGTTAGCATAGGCCAGCCCCATTGCAGATGAGTAGTACCATGCGCCAGGTGTATTAGCAAAAACCAATACATTGTCGAATGATGCATTAACTGTTACATTGCTTGCGGCAAATTGCTCACTGATTGAAGACGTAGAGCTGCTGCCTCCCCAAAGTCCAAAGAATCCTGAATCGGAACCGCCTGTCCATGAATTGCTTACATTAGAATTCATGGAGTTGCTGTTAAACGAGAATGCTCTCTGAGGACTGCTGTTTAACTGGTTTACCATATCGGTATAACTAAGCTGCCAATCAAAATTTATTGGAAGTCCTTGTGCATCTGTATAAATTAAAGCCAGTTCGTTTTGAGCAGTAGCAATAGGATCTAATAAAATCGCGGCATAATCAGAAGAACCGATATTGGCAACGCTTGGTGCATAAAACATAGCCCAGTTTCTAAACATAGTTGGGATTTGATTCATGGATGGAAGCGTAGGGAGTTTTAAAACGTATGCTTGCCATTTTGCATAATTGGCTGCACCGATATCCTCCTTAACATTTATTTCTCTTGAAGGAACCAGGGCAGACAGTAAACCTCTGTAATCGTTGTAGAATTGATTACCACCGCTTGCTGCAAACTGTTGTGTTAAAGAAAAGGGCGGGATATTATTGTAATATGCCCAGAATATACTGTTTGCTGCAGAGCCACTTGCTATAGGTGGCGCTGGCTGAATGATTTGGAAGGAATCCGGGCTTTGACCCATGCCTTGCGAGAATCCATTATACCAACCATTTTGTAAATCTAAGAACGTACTCATGTTTGAATTGCTTTAGTTTTCCCCTACGTAAGGCTTTTGGGGATTTGCCCCTGTAACGATGCATTTACAGGTAAGCCCGTTTTTTTGAGTGGTAGCTGATCTCCACTTTTCAAAAGCTTTTGCATAACAAAGTTGCTTTTAAATACTACCGCAGATAAGCGTGTAAATACCTGTTTTTAAACCCCCGTGTTTTTACCTGTTTTTCATGAGTATTTACCTTATTGCGGAGTTTGTATAGCTATGGTGCCGCCGTAAATTAACCCGGTATGCTGCAAACGCGCCCCCGATGAGAGATCCTGCGGGGACGGAGGAGAGATAATTTTAAAATCATTTTATGGAATGTTTATAATACCTGCATCTAACAGGAAATAAGCAATCCATGAAAAGACTAAATTTATTTTTTTTATCGGTAACTGTATTCATCGCACTACAGRTATCAACTGCCTTTGCCCAAAGCCCGCAACTTACTGTAGATGGTAAAAGCAATAACGGCGTAAAGCTGCAGCAACTAAAAATTGACGTTGCCATTTACGGTAATATCAGCCGTACCACGTGGCAAATGACTTTCTTTAATTCCACGTCCCGTATTTTAGAAGGCACATTAACTTTTCCGCTTAAAGATGGTGTAAGCATCAGCCGGTATGCTTTAGATATTAACGGCAAAATGCGCGAGGCCGTTCCGGTTGACAGGGGAAAGGGTACCGTAGTTTTTGAAGCTATTGAACGCCGCCGGGTTGATCCGGGTTTGCTGGAAAAAATAGAGGGTAACACTTTTCGTACCCGTATTTATCCCATTAATCCGCACAGCACGCGCACTGTAATTATTGGTTACGAAGAAGAGATCCCGCTGGCAGATAACGGCAATCTGAGATTTACTTTACCCCTCAATGTAAAAGATACGGTAGATAAATTCTCGCTTAACGCGGCTGTAATTCAAAGTGTAACGGCCCCGGTTACCGATAACTCCAACGGCGATAACCTGCAGTTTGATAACCATCAAAATACCTATACTGCCTCTATCGAAAAAATTAACGATACACCTGATCATTCCCTGTCTTTCTCGATACCAAAACCGTTGAATGCAAACGAGGTAATGATACAGGCTCAAGGTAATAAGTATTATTATTTCATCAACACTACCCTGCAATCACAAATTATAAACAAGCCTGGCCCTCACCGCATCGGCTTATTGTGGGATGCATCGTTAAGCGGCGCCAACCGCGACAGCAAAAAGGAATTTGCACTGCTGGATGCTTATTTCAGAAAGATAAATAATGCTGAAATTACTTTGGTAAGCTTTAGTAACGCCATTTTAAGCACAAAAACTTATAGCATCAGCAATGGTAATTGGGCGACGCTTAAAAACGACCTTGAACATACTACCTATGACGGGGCTACCAACCTGGGAAACATCAATTTAGCGCAATACCAGGCAGACGAGTTTTTATTAATGAGCGACGGGCATCAAACCTTTGGCGAAAAGACCATAAAATTGAGTAACAAGCCTGTTTATTGTATCAATTCATCAGCATCGGCCGATTATAGTAACCTGAAACTGATAGCCTTGAAAACGCATGGTGAACTTATTGACCTGACCAGGGATGATAACGACAAGGCGCTAAAAAGTTTAACTACTCAGCCGCTGCATTTTTTAGGGATAAAGGCCGGCACTTCGGTCGAAGAAAATTACCCTTCTTTGCCGGTTGCGGTTGGCCGTACATTTTCAATTGCAGGTATTACGCGAAACCCTAACCAGGCCATCACTTTACAATATGGTTATAGTGATAAGGTAAGCTACGAAAAAGTGATCACGCTCGATTTGGCAAAAAACGCGGTTGAAGATGTTGATGTGGCCAAACTATGGGCGCAAAAAAAGATAAGCGAGCTGGATATTAACTACGACGCTAACCGGCAGGACATCGAATCATTAGGTAAACGTTTTGGTGTAGTTACCCGCAACACTTCCCTCATTGTTTTAGAAACCGTGTACGACTATATTCAATACAGCATTGAACCGCCTGCCGAATTGCGCGAACAGTATGATGCCATTATGAAACAAAGGGCGCCCAATAATGTACAACCTCAGCGGGAAAACCTTAGCACTGCTCAATATATGCTAAATGACTTAACGCAATGGTGGAATGCCGATATTAAGCATGAGGTTAAACCCAAGCCCAAGAACAGGAAAACACCTCATCAAAATACAGCTGCTGCAAGTGCTGATGTGACTATAGATGAACCCGTAGGAAATTCAGATATTAGACAGACAACAACAAACGAGGTAGCCAGGTATAAAGCAAACCAGGCGACACCAGGCTCCAGCCACCTTAATGAAGTTGTTGTGGTTGGATACGGAGTACAAAGAAAAACATCGGCTACAGGGTCTGTGCAAACTCTACAGGGGCGGGTATCAGGCCTGGTGGTAAATTCGGGTACACCGGGGTCAGCCGAGAAGGTATCTATTCGTGGTAACTCCAGTGTGGGTAACACGCAGCCATTGTACGTTGTTGATGGGGTGGCAACCAGCAATCCACCCAATATTAACCCTAATGATATTGCATCAATAAATGTGATAAAGAATGCCAATACAACAGCTATTTATGGTGTTAAAGCCGCTAATGGAGTAATTGTGGTAACCACCAAAAATGGCAGGGCAGCCAATGCCGACTCTGTTGTTAGCCAATTAAAACAAAAAGAGGGAATCAATATTACCTACAGTCCCGCGAATGCCGATTATTTAAAAACTATCCAAAAAACTGCCAAAACCGGGCAATATCAAAAGTACCTGGAGTTAAGGCAGGCCTTTAGCGGTAACCCTGTTTACTATTTTGATGTTGCCGATTATTTTATAAAAACCGGGAACAAAGAACTGGGCCAGCGCATATTAAGTAATTTGGCCGAGTTAGACCTGGGCAGCTATGAGCTATATAAAATGCTGGGCTATAAATTAAAACAAACCGGAGATTTCGAGAGTGAGGTATTTGCCTTTAAAAAAGTTACCGAATTACGCCCCTTAGATCCGCAAAGTTACCGCGATTATGGCCTGGCTTTGGAGGATGCCGGCGAACACCAGAAGGCTTTAGATGTACTTTATGCCGCCATGAAAAAGAGTTATACGGCCGAAGCCGACGGCCTTTATAATGGCATACAGGAGATATTTTTACCCGAAATAAACAGGATCATCGCCTTAAATAAAGAGCGCCTTAATCTTTCTGCAATTTCTAAAACAGTTATTAAATCATTACCGGCAGACATCCGCATTGTAATGGACTGGAATATGAATAATACCGATATTGACCTTTGGGTAACCGATCCGAATAACGAGAAATGTTACTACGGCCACAACCGCACCGAAATTGGCGGACGCATTTCGGATGACATGACCCAGGGATTTGGCCCGGAGCAGTTTTTATTAAAAAAGGCTATAAAAGGCACCTACAAAATTGAGATTAACTATTATGGCGACAGGCAGGCAACCATTGCCGGGCCAACAACCATTATGGCCGAACTATTTACCCATTACGGAACCCCACAGGAAAAAAAGGAGCTTATTGTATTACAAATGAAAAAGGATTCGAAAGGAGCGGTATATATCGGAGATCTGGATTTTAAGTAAAGGGTTTTAACCTTAGCACCAAACTTACGAAGTTTCAAACCTTCGTAAGTTTTTGCACGATTAGAGAAACACAGCATCTTCAGATTTTCGCGAAATATGYCTCGCAATTGCAAAAGTTTCTTTCATCCCCTTATCAATCCCGGCTATTTTTAAGCGCCGATAGGTCACATTGAAGGTTTTTGTCCCAGTTGCCGGTTTTGGCGGCTGCATCATAAGTAGATTGCATAAATTTCAGCAATGTTTCTTCTGGTTTGGCAGATCGTTGTACGGCTTCGTAGGTTAAAAAAAACTCACCCATTTCACTGCTGTAAAACGCTTCGGGCGGCGCTACCTGCTGAGTGCCAAAATCATCCGGCGCAGGGTAACAGTACGAATAAAAGGAAGGGTGCGGAAACTCCTCTGAGCCCGGCCAGAAACCGCATGAGCTTACCTCCTGCGAGTATGCTTCCTGCATCACCTCTTTTGGTATATTGGGCATAGCTCCCTGGTGCAATGGCGCCGGTCTGCCCGAAAAACGTGTAACTGCCAGGTCAAATGCACCCCAAAAAAAGTGTACCGGGCTGTTCTTGCCCTGGAACCCGGCCCTGAAATCGGTAAATACATTATGGATCCTGACCAAAGCCTGCCAAAAATTATGCATTACCACGGCGTTGTAACCGCAAGGCGCATGATTTTCAGCAAATGGTATGGCGGGGTCTACCTCGTTTGGTACCGGGTAAATGGCTACTTCCACACCTGCTTTGCGAATACTATCCATCAGCTCACTATAAAAACCGGCCACTGTTTGACCCCCAAGTGCAAAATAAAGCCTGATTCCCTCACTGGTAGTGATCTGTACCTGGTGGTTGATAAAATCCAGGTCTATCTGGAAAACGCCGCCATCATAGGGCATACTGCCTGTAGTTAGTCCGGTGGGGCTTACATACAGCGTTACCTGCCATGAATGATTGATCCAGGGCATTTTCTGCAGCCTTATTTTGCCAACTATCTGGGTATACATATGTGCTGTGGCGATTGTTTCCTTTAGATCGTGGTAAGCTAAAACGGGCCAGGTTGATGTAGGTTGATCGGTCATGGGACTGAAATTTTAAAGGGTAAACAGGAGACGCAGTAATATGTTTTGACTGGGGACGGATATGGAAAAATGGCGGGGAGAAAGTACCAGCCATAAACTTAAAAGCTTGTTCCGATTTGTACAATTTTAAGGCCGATAGCAGCGGTAATTTTGATAAATAAATTCAAATTAATTAATGTTATGATCAATAGAAATAATATTCCCGCTGTGATGCAATTACTTGTCCTGCTATTTTTGTTTGGCCATTGTGATGCGCAACAAGCAAAGAGAAACGCCAATCTTGAAGATGCTAAGAAAGCTATAGCCGAAAGTAACAGCATCTATTTCCAGGCTTTTGCAAAAGGTGATTCATCCATATTTATTGATCGCTATGCAAAAGATTGCTGGATTATGCCACCAAATGCACCGGCAATGTGCGGTGCAGAAGCGCCGCTCAAATTTTTTAAAATAGCTTATGAGCAAATTGGTCTCAGGAATGGCAAGTTTATTACCATTGATGTATTTGGCGATGGTGAAGAATTTGTAACCGAAGTGGGGTTTTGGCAGTCGTTTGATGTTAATAATAAACTGTTTGATGAAGGTAAATTCCTGGTATTGTGGAAGAAAACTGCAAAAGGCTGGAAAATGTTCAGGGATTCTTTCAGCAGCGACAGGAATAAATAGAAATACGAGCTATTGCAGTTGGTGTAAAAGAAATATAAAAGTCATAAATTCACGATATGGAATTTAAGCATTTTTTTCCATCAGATATTTTAAAGCCTTACATCAGGCACTATTATATCTTTGAATCAGATTCGGACATTGAATTTGAGGACACTGTATTTCCAAGCGGCGATATGGAAGTGATCTTTAACCTGGGTGAAGGTACGTGGGAGTCGTCAGTTGAAAATACATTCCTCAAAACCCCTCCGATAGAATTATGGGGACAGATCACAAAGCCCCTTGCTATCAGGTCAAAGGGCAGGCATACCATGTTGGGCATTAAATTTTTTACGCATTCTGCAGCCTATTTTTTTAATGACGAAATAGCGGTATTTAACGACCAGATCTCTGATCTTACTGATATTATAGGCAGCCCGGCAAAAACCTTACACGCACAGCTTTTAGAAACAAAAGACCAGCACACAAGAATAGAGCTGACAGAGATTTTTTTATTGAAAAGATTAATCAGCAGCGAAAAAAGATCATTTAAGATTGATAAAGTAGCCCATATTTTATCAAGCATAAAAAAGAACCCGGCAGAAAATAACCTTGGTAATATTGCATCCAAACACGGTATTACCCCACGTTACCTGCACAAATTAATTTACCAGAATACCGGCCTCTCGCCAACATCGTTCAATAAAATAAACAGGTTCCAGTTCAGCCTTAAGCTTATTGCCAAAAACGAACAGCCTTTTACTGCCATTGCCTATAACTGCGGCTATTTCGACCAATCGCACTTTATAAGGGATTTTAAATCTTTTACCGGCCTTACACCCTCGGCGTACATGGAAAACATAACTCCTGTTAACCAGCTGTTACTTCAATAAAATTTYAAACGGTTCCGGTTTATACAATTTTAAGATTTACCACTGCCATACCTTTGGTATAATTAAATATTAAACATTTATTGTATRAACACTTTTGAAACATTTTCGCAGCTGCACCAAAACCCAACGCCTTTCCTGTTAGGCAATATATGGGATGTTAACAGTGCAAAGCTATTTGAAGCTAATGGTTATAAAGCAATTGGCGTTTCCAGCCAGGCATTGGCAAACTCATGGGGTTATGAAGACGGAGAAAACCTGCCCTTCGAAACCTTGCTTCAATTAGCCAAACGGGTAGTTGAGGTAGTTAATATCCCTTTTTCGGTAGACATGGAAGGTGGCTATAGCCGTACGATTCCAGACATTATTGCCAATATAAATAAACTGCATGATGCAGGTGTGGCTGGCATAAACCTGGAAGATACGATTGCGGGCGTTACCCGTAATTTATTGCCTGTTGATGAATTCCAAAAAATACTTGCTGCCATAGCTGATCATATCAGCAGGGACAATTTGAAATTGTTTTTAAACATCAGGACGGATGGATTCCTTTTGGGTTTGCCAACAGCACTTTCAGAAACGCTCACCCGGATCAAAAGCTACGAAAACTCGGGCGCCAGCGGGATTTTTGTACCCTGTATCACCAACAGTGATGATATTAAAACAGTGGTGAATGCCACTAAGCTTCCCATTAATGTTATGTGTATGCCCGATTTGCCGGGTTTCGAAGAGCTGGGGGCTCTGGGTGTAAAAAGGATTAGCATGGGGCCATTTCTTTTTAATAAAGTTTATGATGCCGCCGGGAAATTGGCAAGGGCTGTCATTAGCGATAAAAACTTCTCGTCCATTCTGTCATAATTTTCTATTCACCAATAAAAACAAAAAAGATGAACTTACCAACAAGAGCGCAGGATGCTCATGCCACACTTGCCGCCGCGTTTAACACAGGCGATGTAGCCACAGTAATGAGCATGTACGATGTTACCGGCATTATTGTACCTGAACCAAACAAGCCGGTATCTGGCAAAGATCAATTTGAAGCATCGATAAAAGCCATTTTATCCATTAAAGGAAAAATGGAAATTAAAACTGTTTATTGTCTTCAAACAGGCGATATTGCCCTGGGGCGATCTGAATGGAGCATTACCGATGGCAGCGAAGTAAAAATAGCTGCCAAGGGCATCGAAGTAATGAAACAACAGGCCGATGGTACCTGGAAAATAGTAATAGATCAGGCATTTGGCGCTGAAGCTAACCTGTTGGCTTAAAAAAGAATAACCTGCAAATGATGTGTCAGGGCCCTGTTTTCTTTATAGGAGCCGGGGCCGGACACATTCATTTTATAAACTGGTAAAAACAGCCAGCTTATAACTATTATTGTCTTTCGGGGTAGCAAAATCAAGCCAGCTTTGTAAAGCTACCTGGGCCGTGCAGGGTCCGTAAGTAATAATCTTAATTTTTCTCTGTAACGATTCTTTCCTCAAAATCTCTAAAACCTCATGCAGCATTTCACCCATGAAGGGCGTAAACATAAAAAATATGGTCCCTTCAGAATAGTCTGCTTTCCGTGCGTCGGCATTTATAAAT
The DNA here is from genome assembly GCF_056400985.1 of Mucilaginibacter sp. P4_G9. Lineage (NCBI taxonomy): Bacteria > Pseudomonadati > Bacteroidota > Sphingobacteriia > Sphingobacteriales > Sphingobacteriaceae > Mucilaginibacter > Mucilaginibacter sp. P4_G9. The sequence continues at coordinate 11,366 of NZ_JBFUKF010000156.1, forward strand.
GTCACATTGGATAAATGGAGCGCTGCCGCGCAATTAGCCGCATAATCGCAAAAGGCCGGCTCAAACTCTATACCCTTGACTGTAACCCCGGTGAGAAGATTAATTAGGATGGCTACCTGGCCCAGGCCCGAGCCCAAATCAAAAAAAACATCCTCTTTCGTGAAATGGGATTTCTCTGCAAGTTCGAAAACGATCCTGGCAGGCGTTTTTTGGTAGTATACCATTTCCGGCTCTAAATCTTTAATCTGCTCCGGCATAGTCTGAAGGGGGAATAACCCGTTGATAAAAATATCAAGGTTATCATAACCTGGGTCTTCCTGGTGTTCATGGTCTGAATTAAAACCGGTGTATTCATTAACCAGTTTTTTGAACTCTTTTCCTGTATATCTCCCTGTCCTGATCTTTGCCTGCAGTTTTTGAAACAGGTTAATATCAATTTCTTCCAGTTCGGCTTTTACTTTTTCTGCACGGTATTTCAGAAAAAGCAGTTTATCTGGTTCGCCTGTTTTCTGCAGGAGTTCTTCAATCTGATCAATAACCCGGAAACCGATGAAATCTATAACCTCCATCCGCTTATCAAAGTTTTTCTCCTGGCGCAGCAGGGTATCTTTCTCTATTGCCGCTATATACGATTGTATTTCATACATCGCCGTTG
>NZ_JBFUKF010000157.1:0-11983 GCF_056400985.1 Mucilaginibacter sp. P4_G9
GTTTATGCCYATAGGAGCAGCGGTATTATTGATAACGCTTTTTTTGGTGCTGATAGGCTGGCTCATTTACCGTAACCTTAATGTGAACATCAAATTGTTTAAACTACAGTACGATTTTATCAACAACTTTACACATGAGTTTAAAACTCCGGTCAGCGTAATAAAAATTGCCGGATCAAACCTTAAAGGGGACGGAGAACTTACCGAACGACAACGTAAGCATTACGGTAAAATTTTAGATGAAGAGGCAGATAAACTAAACGATTTGATGAATAAGTTGTTATCATTCACCCAGCTTGAAAATAAATCTATTAGTATAAAAAAAGAGAAAATTATTGTTAACGATTTTGTGGGCCGGTATATTGGTTCTTTTAAAATTAAGTACCCCGATTTTAAGCTGAACTATACGGCAGAAGGCGTACATAGTTTTTACACAGATCCTGTACTTTTGGGCAGCGTTTTTCAAAACCTGATAGAAAATGCCTACAAATATTCGCACCCCAGGCAAAAGGAACTTAATATAAATATAACGCAGAGAAAAGGAAAGATTGTATTTTCATTTATTGATAGGGGAATAGGAATCCCTAAAAACGAACAAAGCAACGTATTTGAAAAATTTTACAGGATAGAGAATCAATATAACCAAAACGGAAGCGTAGGTTTAGGCTTGGCGTTTTGTAAAGAGCTGGTTAATTTTATGAACGGAGAGATTACGGTTAACAGTAAAATTAATGAGGGCTCGGAATTTATAGTTACGCTTCCAAACGAAAATTAAAATATGAACAAAGAAATTAAGATTGCGCTGGTTGAAGATGATGAAAACCTGCGTTTCCTGGTTGCAGAGCGTTTGCAAACCGAGGGGTATAAAGTTTTGGAGGCCGATAACGGCGACGATGCAGAGGCTATGATACTGGCCGAACAGCCAGACATTGTACTGCTTGACTGGATGCTGCCCGGCAAACCGGGATCTGAAGTTTGTAGCAACATCAGGGAAAAGGGCTACGATAAGCTGGTAATACTAATGACAGCAAAAGCCCAGGATGTTGACAAAATTGAAGCCTATAACTTTGGCGTATCCGACTATTTTACCAAACCGTTTAATATGGATGTGCTGGTGGCTATGATTGATAACAAGATCAAATTCAGCCTGAATAGTGAAAAAGCAGAATCGTACAAGTTTGCCAACATGGAGCATTTGCCCAATACGCACCTGCTGATAAGGGATGGCCGTAAAATAGAACTTACGATACTGGAGAACCGGATATTGCTTTACTTTTTGAAAAACAAGAATAAGGTAATTAACCGTGAAGAACTGATGATGGAAGTTTGGGGCTACAATGCCGATGTAAACACCCGTACGCTGGATATGCACATAGTGCGTTTGCGCAAAAAAATAGAAACCAATGCCGATTCGCCGCAATATTTGCAAACGGTTAGGGGGATTGGGTATAAGTTTGTGTATAATCAGTAAAATGTTTTCTTTCTCGTCAATTGCGAAATCACTAAGAAGCTCCTAAATTGAGTTTGTTAATGTTTTTATGCTTCTAATGAAGCACATAACCACTACCCATGACGTGTTTTCAAAAAAAAACTTTTTGTCATCCTGAACGCAGTGAAGGATCTACTATTCGCCATGCTTCTTCGCCCTGTACAGTCTGAAAATAGATCCTTCACTGCGTTCAGGATGACAAAACTTTTAAAACATCATTTCCCCTTCAGAGTTTCATGGAATTTTACAACTCGACGCATAAGAGGTTTGCGTTTATATCGCAATGACGGTTATATTGAGCTTCTCATACACCCTCGCCACTATAAAATCATTAAAAAAAAGCTTTTCATCTAAAATCCTATATCCATTCAAATTAAAACAGCTGCTAATCTCCGGTAACTTACCGGCCTCTATCCCACAGATCAATCTAAAAAAAACAAACATGCTTTTAAGCAAAAATCCATGCCACCATTTCCCTGTTAACTGAAAATCGCAATTGAGCCAGATGCACCCTGGCTTTAGCAGAACATGAATATGATTGAACACAGTTTTTAAAGTTTTATTGGTAAAGTTATCAAAAAGGAAAGGGGTGATCACTACATCAAAATCCTGGGAGAGATACACATTTTCGATTGCATCATTTATAAAATTCACCTGGTTATTGCCTGTGTCTCTTTTTTGAGAAAGCGCCATCATCCCCGCAGCAACTTCAACATACGTAATGTATAAACCCGACGGATAAAGTTTAGTTAGCTCTTCCAGTATCCAGCCTGTGCCGCCGCCAACTATCAGAATTTTACTGCCAGGTTTTACATAACCGAGCAAATAAAGCTGCGCGTTCACTATCGCTTTACCATAAACCAACCGCGAAAGGCTATCATAAAACCAGGCGGAATTATTAAAGTTGGCAGCCATATTAATGGCTTTTAAAAACCAGGTTAACGGCCAACAGTACAACATATTGCAATATGAGTACGCCATCCATAAAAAAGAAATAATAGTACTCATCTTTTTCCCGGCCAGATTTAAAGATAAGCCAGCCGGTAAGGAAAACGGTGAGTGTTAATGCAAAAAAATCGGCACTGAAACCGTTTTGCCTGAACAGAAAAAGCAGGCCCACATAGCCTGCCAGCAAAACCTGGCAAAACAGGTAGGCATTTTTTTCGCCCCAAACTACCGGGATGGTTTTTAAGCCCATTGTCCGATCATCAAACAAATCGCGGATATCAAAGGGTATAGTAAGTGCACCAATAAATAAAAACCTTTTAGCAATCAGTATAGTAGTATCGCGCATAGATATATCAGTTGCGTGATGATGCATTGCTTCAAGTACCGGGAATAGTACGCAGCTCATTGTCCATACCAGGGTGATAAGGAATGGTTTCAAACCGGGTATATTACGCAGGCCAAACTTTTGTTCGCCAACTGCAAATAGTGGTAAACCGTAGCAAAATGATAAAATACCCAAAAAGATGAGCAGTATTTTTGATTCCGTAGTGATCAGGAAAAACAGGGGGACAAGCGAGAGTAGCGAAACTATGGTAAACGTTACCATCAACCGGTAATGGTCAAAAAACCAGCGTACACGTTTGTAGGGCGATGCTTCGGGCTTTTTAGGTTTGGTAATGAGTATGCAGAAATTATATATACCTAAGGTAGAGGTGAATAGTAATCCCAAAACGGATAAAACAGGTTTAGATCCGATGAGGTGAAAGGTAACCAATGCCTGGGCCACAGCGCAAAGCGACATGAAGATATTACTGAACAGCAGAAAATCAAAAACTGATTGAAATATTTTCTTCATTGGGTAATGATCTGCCCGCTTTGATCTTATGCTTTGCTTCCAGAAGGATCGTGCCCGGCTTTTAATGTAAATATCGTAATCTCAGGCAATATTCCAACTCTGCCGTATAAACCAACAAAGCCATAGCCAACATTTACATATAATTGCTGCTTGTTATGCTGGTAATGTCCGGCCCATTCCGGGTAAACATATTTAATAGGGCTCCACTGAAAGTCCTGGTAACGCACACCAAATTGCATACCATGTGTATGACCGGAGAACATTGCATCAATCTGCGGATATTCTGGTAGCACCTGTGCCCGCCAGTGAGATGGATCATGTGAGAGGAGCAGCTTTACGGGTAGATCATTGGTGTTTTTTGTAGCCAGATCCATACGCCCATACTTAGGGAAACGACTAAATTCTCCCCAGTTTTCAACACCAAGTATCCCTATTTCCTCGCCATTAACTTTAAGCCGGCGGCTTTCGTTCAGCAACAGGTCCCAACCCATGTTTTTGTGGGTAAGTACCAGGGCCCTGTGGTCTTTTTGTTTATCGGCGGGATTTGACCAGTCAGTATAATCACCATAATCATGATTGCCCAGGCATGAATAAACACCAAGCGGAGCCTTTACTTTTGCAAAAATATCCTGGTAATACCGCATTTCGCTGGCTTCACTGTTAACCAGGTCGCCGGTAAAAAATATAAAGTCGGGTTTTTCCTTCAACAGCATTTCAACACCGCCAAGTACCGCTTTTTTATTATAAAAACTGCCCGAATGGATATCAGAGATCTGCCCCAGTTTAATGCCGTCAAAAGCTTTGGGTAAATTAGGCAGATACAGGGTTTGGTATTTTACATGATAATCGTACAAGCCCTTAGGCATATTAATCTTAATGGCAGCTAAAGGCACAGCACCCGCCAGCAAACCGGCTTTCATCAAAAATTCTGACCGGGGAATAGCATTGGGTGGGGTTAGGGCGGTATTTTTTTTAGATAAGTTTGTAAACCTGGCTTTGCGCCATACCAGTATCCGCCTTACATCATCAATTAGCAAAAAAGGCAAAAATGTTAGCTTACCTATAAATGTAAGGGAGAAGATTAGCAAACCCGCTGCGCGCACACCAAGCCCCAATTGAAAATAGAGCCCGGTTAGCAAGCCTCCAATAATTAAAATGCAGCTTACCCAATAAAAAATGGTAAATGGCTTTCTACGCACCAGCTCCCACTTTTGAAAGGCCCCGCGTATGCCGTGCCATACATACAGATCAATTAGCAATAGTGCCGTAATAATCAGGATAATGTTAAGCGTCTGTTCTGCCATTTATTGAAAAAGTATCAATTATAACGGTCGTCATCTAAATCAAGGTCATCTTCATCAGGCTGCAGATTAAACAGGCTGTTAAACATATCCGAGAAAGCAAAACCGTTATCTAAAAATCCTTTGTTTAACTGCGAAAACTCTGAAAGGCCATGCAGCACAAACTCCATCAATAGTAATTGCTGGTTTTCTGTTAAACGCGGATGGAGCTTTTTAACCAGGTCTTTTAACCCGGCAACTTCATTAAGTTCTTTTTTGTAATCAAGTAATGACATATCATCAACCAAAGCCAGGTTGTTACCTTCGCCAAACCAGTTAATAATATTGGCGTAAGGGTTTACCCCTTTTGCCTTTTTAGCCTTCTCCGGGTCGGGGAAAAATTCAAGGAGTGTGGTTTTAATAGCCTTGCCTATCAGGATATTGGCCACCTTGCCGGGGCCTTCCAGCTCACCTTCATAAACAAGCTCAATTTTACCGGTGATGGCAGGGATAACACCCAAAAAGTCGGTAATACGCACAAAGGTATCTGGCTCATGGTTCATGATCATGCGGCGCTCTGCATTGCTGATCAGGTTTTCATAGGCCGAAATAGTTAAACGGGCCGATACTCCCGATTTTTTATCAATATATTCGGAACTGCGTGCTTCAAAGGCAATTTGTTCAATAAGATTTTTAACCAAATTGTCGGCTTCAACAGTGTTCCGCTGCTCATCTGTAAGTGAGGCTTCCTGTTGAGTTATTTTTCTTGAAATTTCAACCGTGCGCGGATAGTGTGTTAAAATCTGGCTTTCAATCCGATCCTTAAGTGGTGTAACAATAGATCCACGATTGGTATAATCTTCGGGGTTGGCAGTAAATACAAACTGGATATCCAAGGGCAAACGCAGTTTAAACCCGCGGATCTGGATATCTCTCTCCTGCAAGATGTTAAATAATGAAACCTGGATACGGGCCTGCAAGTCGGRCAATTCGTTAATCACAAATATACCGCGGTGTGCACGTGGGATTAGCCCGAAGTGGATAACACGTTCGTCGGAGTAGGTTAATTTTAATGTTGCTGCCTTTATAGGGTCAACATCACCAATTAGGTCGGCAACGGTAACATCGGGTGTAGCCAGCTTTTCTGTATACCGTTCGGAGCGATGAATCCAGCCTATAGGAGTATCGTCGCCTTTTTCGGTTATGGCACTGTGGCCAAACCATGAAATGGGGTTGTAAGGATCATCAAACAAATCAGATCCTTCGATGTAAGGCACATATTCATCCAGTAAATTGATCAACAAACGTGCAATACGGGTTTTGGCCTGGCCCCGTAAACCCAGCAACAAAATATTGTGGCGAGACAGGATGGCTGTTTGCAGATCGGGTATAACTGTATCCTCAAACCCAATAATGCCTTCAAAACCGCCTTCACGTTTTTTTAGTTGCTCAATAAGGTTGGTACGTAGTTCATCTTTAACCGAACGGCTTTTGTATGCACTTTTTTTAAGCTGACCGAGGGTTTTAATATCTAATAATTTACTCATTTGTTGAATTTGAAAATTTGAGGATTTGAAGATTTGAAAATGGGAAATCATAATCTTCAAATGACCATCTGATTTTTATTTTATGTAGGAAGGTATGTTTGTCTAATTTAAAAAATAACATTTTCAAATCTTCAAATTAACACATCTTCAAATTAGCGTACCGTTTTCCTTCTATTTTTAATATAATCCTCAAAAATATATTCGCCCAGGCCATTTAATGAACTGTAGAAGGCCTTGCCGCCATTTGTCTCTGTAAACTGGCGTACAAACTGCTGCAGGTAGGGGTCCTTTGCTATCATAAACGTTGTGATAGGTATTTTTAAGCGTTTACACTGGGCAGCCATATTAAGGGTTTTGTTTACCACTTTTCTATCAAGCCCAATGCTGTTTTTATAATACTTGGTACCTTCTTTTAAACAGGTTGGTTTACCATCGGTGATCATGAAAATCTGCTTGTTGTGCGTTTTACGGCGGCGTAGCAAGTCGATAGCAAGCTCCAGGCCCGCGTATGTATTGGTATGGTAGGGCCCAACTTGTAAATAAGGCAGATCCTGCAGGGTTATAGGCCATGCATCGTTACCAAAAACAACAATATCAAGGGTATCTTTTGGATATTTGGTCCTAATCAGTTCGGCAAGGGCCATGGCTACTTTTTTTGCCGGGGTTATCCTGTCTTCTCCATAAAGGATCATGGAATGCGATATATCGATCATCAGCACGGTAGAAGTAAGGGTTTTGTAGTCCATTTCCTCCACTTCCAGGTCGCGCTCGGTCATCATAAAATCGCCGATTCCGTGGTTTACCTGCGCGTTGTGAATAGATTGAGTCATGTCAATCTGGTCCAAACTATCGCCAAACTCAAACTCCCGCCGTTCTGCGTTTTTTTCATCCCCCTGGCCCGATTGTGGTGAAATGTGATTGCCTTTGCCCGATTTTTTGAGCTTACCAAAGATCTCTTCCAATGCCGATTGGCGAATGCTTTGCTCTGTTTTTGCTGTTATGTTGAAGCCGCCGCTTTGCTGGTCATCGCTCAGGTAGCCTTTTTGTTTCAGTTCGTCAATAAAATCGCCTATACCATACTCGTCGTTAGTAAGGTTATATTGTTTATCAAGCTCGTTAAGCCAGGCTAAAGCTTCGCCTGCATCGCCCGAAGTGTAGTTGAGCAATTCAAGAAATAATTTTAATAATTCTTCAAATCCGCCTTTAGGGATCTGGTTGGGTTTAAACTTGGAAAATCCAAAACCGCGCATATTTTGTCCTTTCTTAATATAAAGGAACGGATAATTATTCTTAAAAGTTTGGAGTAGCGGGGATTAAAATAAATTGTTAGGTAAGTATGACAATTTGATAGATGTGCAGATGTGCGGATTTCAGATGTGCAGATTCTTATTTGAAAATTTGAAGATTTGAGAATTGGAAAATGGAACCGCTATCCAATAATAAAGGCCAACAGTCATTTTGACTATCGGCCTTAAGCATTTTTGAATTTTTACTTTTGAATTTTGATTTAAATATACGCCAAACTACTCAACAGCTCTGGCGGATAAATTGGGTTTGCACCACGCTGACTGGCAACAAAAGCCCCTACAGAGCAAGCTTTATCAACCACAATTTGCATGGGGTGGCTGGCCAGTAAACCGGTTACAAAGGTAGCCAGGAACGCGTCGCCCGCACCTACCGAATCGCCTACTTTTACGGGGCAGCCAGGGCTTTCATAAAATTTATGATCGTGCCAAACTATCGCCCCGTTTTCGCCGCGTGTTACGCAAATGGTTTGGTTATGGTATTTGGAACGAAACTCTGCTATCTGGTCTCTTAACGAATTATTGCTGCCACCTATCAGCAGGTTGGCTTCTTCTTCGTTCATCTTCACCACATCGGCACGCGCTACCAGGGTTTCTATGGTTGAAAGTGTAAAATGAGGAGGGCGCAAGTTTACATCAAAAATTTTGAGTGCAGGGGTCTCATCAAGCAGGTTAAGCAGTGTTTCGCGGGTAGTTTTTAGGCGACAGGCAAGGCTGCCAAATACAATGGCCGACGCTTTTTTTGCAGCTGTATTAAGCACATCAGTTGTTTCGATATTATCCCAGGAAACAGGTTCGGGAATAATATAGGTTGCCTGGTTGTTTTCATCCAGCTTAACGGTAACCTCGCAGGTAGGAAACTCATCAGATTGCTGGATCAGGTCGGAGTAAAGGCCGTTGGATTTAAGGAACTCAATCAACGCGTCGCCGCTGTTATCCATGCCAACAGAGCTGGCAAAAGTAACGTTTACGCCTTGCTGCACCAGGTGCCTGGCCACATTCATTGGTGCTCCCCCCGCTTTTTTACCATCGCCAAAAGCATCCCATAAAACTTCGCCAAAGCTTAATACCTGATTTTTCATATTGAGTTTTTGTTAGGGCAGTAAAACTCAAATATAGTTGATTTTTTGTCTGAACCGGAATTTTTAGAATTTAAGAATTTTTAGCTTTTTTTATCATTATGTTAATTCATATTTTCGGTAAATTCAGGTTCCACAAAATTCCTATCTTCAAACTATGAAAAAACTCATCCCGTCTTTCTTCTTGCTCCTGATTTCTTGTTTTTGCTATGCCCAGGATAAGCAAGCCATATTAACTGTGATGCATAAGCAGGAACTTGCCTGGAACCGGGCAGATATTGAAAGCTTTATGCAGGGTTACTGGAAATCAGATTCGTTGGTATTTGTAGGTAAAAACGCGCCTGTTTATGGCTGGCAAACTACGCTCGATCATTATAAAAAGCGATATCCGGACAAGGCCGCTATGGGGCAGCTTAAATTTACTATTATGCAAGTAAAAGTACTGAATGCTACTAATGCTTTTGTTTTAGGCGGATGGCACCTTAAGCGTGTTAAAGACGATTTAGGCGGCTATTATACCCTCTGGTTCAGGAAAATTAATGGTGAATGGAAGATAGTATGTGATCATACTTCTTAGATTTGAGGCAGAATTTTTTGAGATGAAGAGAGGATTGGTCATAGGAAAATTTATGCCTTTGCATAACGGGCATATAGCCTTAATTAATTTTGCTTTGGAGCACTGCGATGAACTGGTTGTTTTGGTAAGTGCCAGTGATGATGAGCCAATACAAGGCGCCCGCAGATTGGAATGGGTTACCGAAACCTATAAAGACAATAGCAAGGTTAAACCCTGGTTATTGAATTATGATGAAGCGGTTTTGCCCAATACTTCGGCATCATCAGAAGGGGTATCCAGGCTTTGGGCTGATTATTTGAAGCTGCAATTGCCAGCCATTGATGTGATTTTCGCCTCAGAAGCTTACGGTGCGTATATGGGCAGGTTTTTAAACTGCGAGCACATTATATTTGATGAACCCCGCAAAATAGTACCTGTATCTGCCACGCAGATAAGGAATGATCCTTTTACTTTCTGGAATTTTTTACCTGGTGCTGTAAAACCTTATTTTATCAAAAAGATTTGCCTGTATGGCACCGAATCAACAGGTAAAACTACTTTGGCAAAAAGGCTGGCTATTCATTTTAATACGGTAGATGTACCCGAAACGGCCCGTGAGATACTGGAGCATACCCATGAATGTACAGAAGAACATTTAATCCGGATAGCCGAATTGCATGCACAAACTATCAATGAACAAATAAAGAAGGCCGATAAACTGTTGTTTGTTGATACCGATTTAAATACAACACGGTCATACAGCCGGTTTTTGTTTGATAAGGATTTGGAAGTGTCTGAATGGGTAGCAGCGGCTAATCAGTTTGATCTTTATTTATATCTTGATGCCGACGCTCCTTATGTGCAGGATGGGACAAGACTTAACGAGGCTGATAGAAACAGACTAAATGAAAGCCATCGGCAGGAACTAATTAACCGTGGCATCAGCTACGTTTTAATACCGGGAAATGAGTGGGAGGAAAGGTTTAAAAATGCTGTTATAGCTGTAAATAAATTTATCTCTCGATAATTATATTTTTATCTTATGCCTATTCACTCGCGCTTAAATCCTGACAGGTTTTCGCCCAACTGTTTTTTTTGAAAGTTTTTTAAAAAAAGATAAGCTTTCAAAATCCATGGCATAACGGGTTTCTGTAACGTTTTATCCTGCATCAGCAGATTTCGGCAATATCAACCCGGTATTGGTTCACAAAATCGGCAAAAGTAATAACAGAATTTACAACGGCTTACCTGCAGCCAGCTCTTTATTAGCCCATTTAACGGCCAGTTCCTCACGGAATTTGGCGTATTTTTCTTTGAAAGCCATTTTTAGCACACTATCAACACCGCCTTTGATGGCCAGGTTGTATAAGCTCGCGGCCTTACGGCTTACAGATGCGTCCCAGGCGCGCAGGCTTAGGGAGTATGATCCGTCGATGTACTTCATCCAGTGCCAGTAGCCGGTAGGCATAAACAGGGTATCGCCATGTTCAAGAAATACCTCGGTGCCTTCTACACCATCAAGTGCCGGAAATTTTTTGGTGTCGGGGTTTAATACATCATAATCCTCTAAGGCATAAGTAGCATTAGGGATACAGTATAAACGGCGTTTCCATTTATTCTCGAATAAGATCACATGCTTGCGCCCACCAAAATGAGTATGGAAAATATGCGGAAGATCGATATCGTAATGTAAAAATGTAACCGAATTTGAGCCACCAAAAAACATGGCCGGCATGCTTTCTAAAAAGCCACCCATGAGGTCTTTAGGTAGTACAATATCATCCAATAGCTGCGGAGCCTGTTTAAAGATATTAAAGAAAAAGATGCGCAGCTCGGTAGGCTGGGTACGGATCATATCGATATACTCATCAAAGGGCATTTCGGTAGCCGATGAGTTGATGGGTTTTGATGGATCGGCTTTGGAGTTGTCATACAAAGGCACTACCTTTTTGCCAACCACTTCTTTTAAATATTCAGGTGTCCATTTTTCGCGGGCGGGCCAGTTTTTGGTGAGCCCCTTAATTACTAATGGGCGACGTGGGTTTAAATAGTTCTTCTTAAAATCCTCAGGAGAAATATTTTCAACGGTATCAATTGGGCTAAGTATAAAACTCATATAGGGTACTTTCCAGGGCTGTTTATTTTAACATTGACTTTATATTACCAAAAAGTAAACAAAGGAACGAAATAAAACTTCAAAAGGAAAGTTTTCATCAGGCAGTTTTCCGTCTGCTAAAAGGACTGCCTATTGCAAACCGTCTGCCGCTCGCTCTTTAATTTGGCATTAAAACGGTATTTACTACATGTATTACACCATTACTTTGGTTTACATCGGCAATGCTGATGAATGATTTTCCGCCTTTTTCATCAACCAGGTATAGTTTTGTGCCTTGTGCCATTACGGTTAAAGTGCCACCGCTTACGGTACTCAACTCGGCTTTACCACGACCCTCCTTTACTTTGGCCAGCAAATCAGCCGAACTCATTTTGCCGGCGACTACATGATAAGTTAATATTTTTATAAGGTTGGCTTTGTTTGCAGGTTTCACCAGGTTATCAACGGTACCTGCAGGCAATTTACCAAAGGCTTCGTTAGTTGGGGCAAATACAGTGAACGGCCCCGCCGAGGATAAGGTTGGCACCAGGCCGGCTGCTTTAACAGCGGTTACCAACGTAGTATGATCCTTAGAGTTGGAGGCGTTTTGTACAATGTTTTTATTGGGGAGCATGGCTGCGCCGCCTACCATTTTTGTTTGGGCGTGTGCTTTTGGCGTTACTGCAAAAGCTACTAACGCCAGGGTCAATACGATGAGTTTTTTCATAATTACAGGATAGTGTTCATATTTATGTAAGATACGGTAAGTAAATATAAACGGTTTTAATCACAGTTTTGCTTTGTAACAATGCTATTGACCATTTAACAG
>NZ_JBFUKF010000158.1:0-11967 GCF_056400985.1 Mucilaginibacter sp. P4_G9
TCACTGCCGTTTCTCTGACCGAGGTAATACCCGGATGTATAGCCAGTACTGGCGCCTGCACTTACCGGAGCGCGGCCGCGCAAATCGGGCACGGCAAAGTTACTTGCGCCATCACCGCCATAATAGGTTTGGATGATCGAAAATAATTTATCCCACTGATCAATTCTTAGTAAACTGCCGTCGCAAAGCGCCCAGCCACGGGGGGCAAAATCGCCTGCAAACATTCTGATTTCGCCAATGTAAGGTTCCATAATAATAAGTTTTAGAGTTTAAATTAATAAGTTAGTTTTAGGGTATGATTTAGTTTATTTTGGTTTAATCGGTTGGTAAATATATGTCATTATATCAATTGAAAAATTTCATCTGTAGTTAACAATTACCATGAACATCAGCTTAATTATTAATAGTTTATAATAATATATCATTGGTTAATTTATTTACAAATGCCGGTGGGTTGCCATTATCACAAAGCATTATTATTGCTACCAGGTTATCTTTAAGCAACGCATCAACACATGTAATAAAATCGTTACTTTATTTTTCTTTGCTTTTGCATTGCATTACAAATGTCTGTTATAGTTAAAAGGTAGCATAGGGTATAATCAGCTTTTTTAAAGGTGTTTTTTAGGGTAAAAAAAGGTTTAATATAGATGTTGTGTTTCTACACATAATTAAGCACTTTCGGTAAACTTAAATAACAACATCATGATCAAAAAAATTACCCTAATTACCCTGGCTTTTGCCGCTATTGGTTTTAGCTCGTGCCAGCAAAAGCAGCAAGCCGATGTCAGCACTGATAAAATCGGCATTAACATTGATACCTTAAGCCTTCAAACGGCGCTGAGGTATGTAAAAAACTACAGAAAAAATGCCGGCACGGTTGATTCAGCCTTCGCTGATGCGCAAGCCGTGGAGAGGACCTATAAAGGATCAAACACCAGGTGCATTTGGTTTAGTGCCAAGAGGCTGCGGGCTCTTGCTGATACTATAATAAAGGAGGGGGGCGATGGCGTTCGTTTTTACCTGGCTACTTATGACAAATCTTACTCCGAAGATTTTAAGGGCGGCCATAAGCCTGATAAACAATACTGGGGTTATAATACATTAGTAATGGTATCAACAAAAGACGACAGCACTTCAGGCAAGATAATCCATCAGGATTACTACGGCAAAAAGCCGCAACAGGGTCAAAATGGTGGCCAGCAAGGTTTTATTGTCGGCACTACCCCCGAAAATCGCGGCGAACAATGCCCGCCACCGGCTACCTGCAAAGGTGCAACCCTATTGCTATTAGGCAACTAAATCAATTAAAACAAATGATGTTCATCACCATAAATACCGGGTGTGAATTTATATGCTTCCTGGCTGCCCTTATCTTTTTAATAAAAGATAAGGATACAGCCTGGAAGCTGTTTATCCCATACCTGCTGCTAACCTGCCTTGTCGAAATTACCGGTGTATACATGCGTAAAGTAGCACACGTGCCTAATTATAACCTGTACAACGCTTTTTTAATGTTTGAATGTGGCGTTACCAGCTATACATTTTATAACTTATATAAACCGTTTAAAAATACAGGTAAATGGCTTATTGCCTGGTATGTATTCTTTATAGCGATGTGCACAACTGAGCTGGTGATGACCCATTTTAAAGCATTTGTTTCCATAACGGCAATCGTTATGTCGGTTGTATTTGTACTGGCAAGTCTGTATTATTACTATCTTAAACTGATGGATGAAAACTTTGAGCGRCTTTCATTTTCGGCACCGTTCTGGTGGGTGAGTGGCTCATTGTTTTTTTACTTCGGCAGTACTACCTGCAACATATTTTTTGATTACCTTTCAAGCTTAAAACCTATCAATAACCAGCTTTCCATACGGTACTATATCTTTATTTTACTAAACATAACACTATACTCTTTTTGGTCATACGCTTTTTTATGCAGATATCTTCGCAGGAAATCATCTTCCTGATAGGGTTAACTTCCCTAATTTTTTTAATTGCCCCCCTGTTCCTCATCATTTACGTAGTTTCATACAACCGTAAAAAAAAGAAACACCAGGAGGAGAAGCTACTGCTGCAAAAAACATTTGAGAATGAGTTACTTAAAACCCAGATAGAAGTACAGGAGCAAACCCTTAAAACCATTGCTTACGATCTGCACGATAATATAGGGCAGTTGTTGAGTATCACTACCATCACCCTAAGTTCCATCGACCTTGACAATAAGGACAAAACGGCCGAAAAACTGGCTTTTGTTGAAGATCTTACAACCCGGTCAATCAAAGAAGTAAAAGCCTTGTCGCGCCTGTTACACGGTGAAGAACTGGTAAACCGCGGACTGGCCGCGGCTATTGAATTTGAACTGGAATGGCTGCAGCGATCAGACAAGTTTAAGATCAATTTCGACAAGCGAAATTTCAACACATTTAATGCCGATAGCGGTAAAGAAACCATCCTTTTCCGGCTGTTCCAGGAGATTATAAATAACATCATACAGCATGCCAAAGCAACCGAAATATTTATAACTTTAGAGCAGATTGAAAATTCATTTAAGTTAACAATCCGCGATAACGGGAAGGGTTTTGATGTTGAAGAAAGGCTGAAACGAAAAAACGGGATGGGCCTGCACAACATCACCAAACGCGCGGCGATGATTAATGGTGAAGCCTCCATCAACTCGGCGGCCGGAAACGGATCTGAAATTATTGTAACCATACCCTACTAAATATTGATGTACGCTGATAAAATAGATATAGCCATTGTTGATGACCATACCCTTTTCAGACAGGGCCTGGTGAGCCTGCTTACCGATTCGGGCAAAATTAACGTGATCTTTGATGCCGAGAATGGCCAGGATATGATCCAGAAACTACCGCGCCATCCCCTGCCCGAAGTGATCCTGATGGATATTACCATGCCGCAGATGGATGGATATGAAAGCACTAAATGGATTAAAGAAAAGCATCCCCAGATTAAAGTACTGGCCTTAAGTATGTTTGAGGAAGACAAACCCATCATCGGGATGCTAAAAAGCGGCGCCGGCGGCTACATGCTTAAACAATCCAGGGCATCCGACCTGATTGATGCTATTACCGGTATTGCTAAACAATCGTTTTATATTAATGAACTTGTAAGCGGGAAACTATTACGCAACATACAAAACAGCCAGCCTATAAATGCACAACAAATAGAGGTAAATGCCAACGAGCTGAAGTTCCTGGAGCTATGCTGCAGCGACCTTACTTACAAGCAAATTGCAGATATGATGAACCTAAGCCCGCATACTATTGATAACTACCGCGAAGCGCTGTTTCAAAAGTTTGAAACAAAATCAAGAACCGGGCTGGTGATAGCGGCGTTGAAGCAGGATTTAATAAAGATATAGGTGGCCTCACCCTGCCCCCTCCAAAAGGGAGGGTTCCGGATTTTTTTTTAACTTTTCTTTTAAAGTCCTTTCCTTTGGGGAGGATTTAGGTGAGGCTTTTCCTTTAGGCAGGGCAGGTGAAGCATCTACTCTATAAAACTCCCGTCTCCTCTCCTTTTCATTCTTTGACCACGGCGCATTGGTGTGCCGCTCCATTTTTGGAGGTTTAGTTTTGCGCTAAACATAAAATAGCGGCTTTGCGCATTACTGAGTGTGTTGGTTACCGAGTTTTCGGTTGTAACCTGGCTAACAAAGTTATTTTGCTTTAAAATATCAAATACCTGGAAAGTAAGGGTGAGATTACGACGCTTAAAAAACTGCTGTTCAATGTAAGCGTTAATAACCAATGGGTTGCGGGTAAGGTTCTGCGATATCCCTTTTACAAAGTTTTTATTGGCGCTGTAACCAAAAGTAGCCGTGCGCCCGGTAAGGAAATAAAATTTACCATCGATAGCCAAAGCGGTGGTACTGATATTGGTATTTACCGAGTGGGGCAGCGTGAAATATGATTTGGCCACATCATAGGAAACGTATGGGTTAATTTCTACCGATTCGCTGGGATTTATTTGCGGGCCTAAGCGCTCATTAAAGTGCCAGGTTGTGGTAAAGTTTTGCACGTTGTTACTCATTGCTATGCCATGCCCATAATTGATGGTACCATTAAGCGAGAGGTTATATTTCCTATCGTCCAGCTGTTTCGAAATATTGTAATTGCCACCAATGGTATAACTGCCATTTAGGTTAATATAGCGCGTTTCGTTTTTTAAGGCGCCAAGGGTGTCGGCTATCTGCACCGTATTAGTAACTATCTGATTTTTAATAAAGCTTACGTTGGCATTGGCCGATACATTGAATTTTGAATCGACTATGTAATTATTGTATTGCAGGTTGATGGAGTTACGGAACGATGGCTTTAAATTGGGATTACCTACAACCGGGTTTTGCGGGTTTGACTCATCGCGCACAGGCTGAATCTGGGTAAATGAAGGTTCCTGGGGGCTACCAGAATAGTTTACCGAAAAACGTTCCTGTTTTGACCATACGTACTGAAAACGTGCTATCGGGATCAGGTTAAAATTAGTGCGATGCGTACTTATCACTCCACCGGTTACTTTTGTTCCATCCAAAACGGTTGGCACACCGGTTAAGCCTATCGATACATTGTATTTTTTTTGATTGATGCGATAATTAAGTGCAAGGCGGGTTTCGGTAAATGAGTATTTAAAAACGTTACTCAATGAATCGACAAGGTTGCGTTTCCCTAACGAATCGATATTAAAGGTATAGGCCTGGTTATCATAGCCGCGCGAATTTACCTGCGCGTTAAACTCCAGTTGTGATACATCATTCAGCGGTTCAACATAGGTAAAACTTGTCCTGAAATTTTTGCTCAGGTTGCTCCGGCTGATATGGCGGTTTACTAACGAATCTTTTAAAACGTGATTGGTAGAATCCTGGTAGTAAATAATGTTATTGTCCTGCTCGTTAACAGTTTCATTATCCGACCTGTTGTAGCTTACCTGCAACGACAGGTTGCGCTTCGGTTTTTTAAACAAATGCTGATAAAACACAATAGCCCCCCAACTGGGCACGGTATTATTGCTGCCCGTTAATCCCAAAATATCCTGATGAATAAGGCCGGTTTTAAAACTTTGAGATGTGTTTGTTGAATTTACACCCGAGTAACTAAAACTGGGGGTTACTTTTAAGTAATTGGCACTATCAATATTATACTCCAGCTCCAGGTTTATATTATGGGTTTTGTTATTATTTTGCGAATTGGAGTTCCTGATAAAGTTAGTAGTACCCAGTGTACTGAACTGCTGCCCATCGCTATGGTTAATGGAATTTACATCCCTGAAATTATAATTATAACTGGTATTGATCTGGATCTTTTTGGTTAGATAGCTGCGATAGCTGATGTTAGGACCACCTGTTTTTGTTGTTCCCCCGCTTCCGCCTCCACTACCGCCGGTAACACCGTTCACCGTATTTACAAAGCTTCCGATGAGCCCTATCTGCTCGTTACCATTCAACCGTTGAAAAAACAGGCGGGTATCGTACCTCTCATCGCTACCAGCGCCGGCAGTTAAACGCCCTGTATTCCCTACAGATCTATCGGCCCTCGTGGTAATGTTCAATACCTTTTGAGGGTCGCCGTCTTTGATGCCCGTACGGGCTGCCTGGTCGCCGTAATCATCGATGATCTGTACTTTCTCCACAATATCGGCTGGCAGGTTTTTAATGGCCTGTGCTACATCGCCACCTATATAATCCTTACCATTTAGCCTGGCCTTTACCACTGCCTGCCCCTGGTGCGTTACTGTACCATCTTTGGCAACTTCAACGCCTTCCATTTTTTTAATCAGCTCATCAACAGTAGCATTAGGACGTACTTTATAATCACTGGCGCGATATTCAACCGTATCGGTTTTGTAGGTAATACTGGGGCCTCCGTTCACCACAACCTCCCCAAGCATATGCGATTGCGGTTTTAAAATAAAGGGATCAAGCGATAAGCTGCGCGATTCATCATTGTTCAGCATCTTACGGATAACGGACTGATAACCAACACTGGTAACCGTTATTACAAATGTGGCCGATTTAATTTTCCTGAGAACAAATTTACCCGTTGGGCCGGTAATGGTAACCACACTATCAGTAGCTGATACCAGTTTTACGGTTGCCCCTTCCATCTTTTTATCGGCAGTATCTTTCACTACACCGGTAACCTCCCTGAATGGTAAAGGTCCTTTTTGTTCCTTGGGCCGCCGCTGCTGAAAATTGCCATAATTACCACCATTTCCATTGCCGCCTCCCCGGCGGTTTTGGGCATAGGATATGCTGGCAAGCGCAATCATAATTAGCAGGAATACAGGTTTTTTCATGGTAAGGCGGATACAGCAGGGTCGAATCTTAAGTTCTAAGTCGAAAGTCTTAAGTTCTGAGTCAAAAGCCTTCTTGGCCTGAGACTGAAGACTTAGAACTTAAGACTTGTAAACTTGACATTAATTTAACGCGTCTGCTAAAATACAAGCCCGCAACGGTTTATTTTAAACTGTTGCAGGCTTGTTACATAACATCCTTGTTACCTGATCTCGTCCAGCTGCAAAACTACACTTGTTCTGCTGCTGTTGACATCGGGGTTGATGCCAACGGTCATTAGAAAATTGCCGGTAAAGATAAGATCATCACCTAAAGAGGATTTGGAGCCAGGATAAAGATTGATCTCTTTAACCTGGTATTTTTTCTGCGGATCGAGGCCTTTTAAACGGACAGGTACCTTTGTACCTGCATTATAACGATTGTTAACCAGGTAGTTAAACACCACGGCTTTTGATTTGGCATCGTTAACGTACATGATAGATGCGGCATCATTATCCCATGGACTTTGCAGGCGGTATTGGTCACCATGCCATATGGGTTCTTTAAGGTTATCATAGTTTTTAAGCGCATCATGAACGTATGAAAGATCCTGCTCACTTAGTTTACTTACCACAATGTCGAACCCTAATTTGCCCATCATCGCTACATCTGTACGGAATTTGATCGGTTGTTTACCCCAATCCGTAACGTGATTTGAGCTGGTAATAGCCGGATAGAAATATGAGTATTCCCATTGTATGAAAACCCTTTCCAGCGGTTCGGTATTATCGCTTGGCCAAAACTCGGTGAAATATTTTAGCGCGCCATAGTCCACACGTCCGCCACCACCTGAGCATAACATAAGCGGCACCTTTGGATACTTCGCCCTTACCCGTTCAAGCACCTTATATAACCCTCGCACATACTCAATATACAAATGCGACTGATTTTTCTTTAAATAAGCCGAATAAGCATTATAGATCACCGCGTTACAATCCCACTTGATGTAAGCCAGGTCGGGATTTTTGGTGAACAGATCATCAACTATCCCATAAACAAAATCCTGCACCTTTGGATTGGAAAGATCCAACACCAACTGGTTACGGAAATATTTTTCGGGACGGTTTGGTTGTTTAATTACCCAATCCGGATGTTTGCTATATAATTCACTTGCCGGGTTAACCATTTCCGGCTCTATCCAGATACCAAACTTTACACCATTGGCCTGTGCTTCCTTAACCAGCGAACTGATGCCATTTGGCAATTTTTGCTTATTTTCCTGCCAGTCGCCCAATCCTGCGACATCGCCGTTACGCGGGAACTTGTTACCAAACCAGCCATCATCCAGCAAAAACAAATCGACACCTAATTTTTTGGTATCCTTTAATAATTGAGCCAGTTTACTTTCATTAAAATCAAAATAGGTTGATTCCCAGTTATTAAGCAGGGTAAGTCTGTCGCCTTCGCCATTAACAATTTTATATTTGCGGGCCCAGCGCTGTAATTTACGACTGGCATCACCTTTACCATGATCCGAGTAGGTGTAAACAAATGCCGGGGTGGTAAATTCCTCGGCAGGTTTAAGGTGATATTCTGACGCGGCATTGTTCATACCGGCTATCACCCGTAAATTATCAGAAACATCCAATTCCAGGTCAATCTTAAAATTGCCCGACCATTCCAGCGCGCCCAGCATTACTTTACCTTCATCCTCGGTAGCCGGCTTATCCACAGATACCATAAACATAGATGGTTCATACAAATTGGCCCGGGTGCCTAATTTGCTATCTATAGTTTTAATACCGTGGGTAAGCTTTGCTTCTTCCGGCTGCATTTCAACGGCCCAGTTGCCATGGTATTGCTTCAGCCAGAAGCCGTTACCCTTTAGGTTAAGATTTGCCGACGCGAATTTATTAAGTGTTACAATCCCCTTCTCGCCATGTTTAATAACCGACCATTGTTCGGTAACATCCTCTTTAAAATAGGTTTTGTAATACAGGGTTACCTCAAAAGGATAAACGGGGTCTTTCAGGTTTACGGTTAGTAAACTGATATCGTCGGCAATTTTTGTAATCTTATGGCTTACATACGCCAGGTTAAGTGATTTATTACCATCAGCATGCGTAACGGTAATGGCAGGCTCGGCCAGGCTTGCCGAGCCTGATGGCATATAGGCATCATTGAGGATGCCCGAGTCATCAGCCTGCCTGTACATTTTCAGGATCTGCTCATACTCTTTTGCATTGCTCAGTTTGGCGCCAAAATAAACCATTTTAAGGTTTTTATTGGCATCCGTTTGCAACACTAATGCGTTGTTTTGTGTTTCTACCGGGATAGTTACTGTTTGGGCAAAACTGCCGGCTGCCAGGAACATGGTACTGATAAGCGCCCCGCTAAAGGGTACTATTTTGTTTAGGAACTTCTTTCTCAATTTACAGGTTATTTAATAGATACAAATAAGGTTATTTTTTTCGATTTTACTTCCCGAACTCAAATTTATATAATGCGGCATCGGCGGCATTAAGCTTTGCAGGGATATCTGTATTGTTAGCCTGCAATATTTCGGCAACACGGTACTTTTGATCCGAAAGACCTAATCTTTTTGAATCGAGCGCTAACTCCTTTGGCTTATCCGAATAATTAAATACAGCTACATTTGAAAGTATGATCACTTGAAAGACTAAAATCAGTTTATAAAATATTTTCATTGAATTTATTTTTAGGTAGATTAACCTCCACGATAGCGATGGGTTTGAAACCATCGCTATGGTGGAAGCGTAAGTAGTGAAGCGATTAGCTTATTTTCTCAGCCATTACTTCTTTTATAACTCCGTTAACCTTGATCTTCACTTTGCGCGGTGCGGTTGATGTAACCCGGTAACTAATTACCTTTCCATCTTTCCATTTAAAATCTACCGTAAAATTGCCGCGGGCACGTAAGCCTTTTACATCGCCCGATGCTTTCCAGCTATCGGGGATGGCGGGGATCAGGTTGATATAACCCTCGTGGCTCTGGATCAGCATTTCGGCAATACCGGCAGTTGTACCAAAATTTCCATCTATCTGAAACGGCGGACCGGCGGATAACAGGTTTGGATAAATACCGCCACCTGCGCCATAGTTAATACCGGTACTTGTGGTTGGCTTCATGATCTCGGTAAAAAGCTTATAAGCCCGGTTACCATCGTGCAGCCTGGCCCAGAATAATAATTTGTAGGCGATAGACCAGCTTGGGCCATCATCACCACGTACATCCAGTGTTTTCTTTGCGGCTTCGGCCAGTTCGGGTGTGCCATCTGCGGTAATCTCTGATGCCGGGTAAATACCATATAAATGTGAAATATGCCGGTGCTGGGGTTCGGTCTCTTTGTAATCTTCCAGCCATTCCTGGATGCGGCCATCTTTACTGATGATGCCTGCAGGAGGAATTTCTTTCAGCCTTTTTTTCAATTGGGCACGAAAGTCAGCGTCAACTCCCAAAGTTTCTGATGCAGTAATTACATTGGTAAACAGCTCATGCATTATCTGGTTTTCAAAGGTGGCGCCAATGCAAATACTGGCATGATTACCGCTGCCATCGGGCATTACAAAGCTGTTTTCGGGCGATGAAGAGGGCGCGGTAACCATGTAGCCGCTTTTAGGGTCTTTTACAAGGATGCTGTTATAAAACTGTGCCGATCCCTTTAAAATTGGATACACGCTTTTCAAAAAGTTTTTATCATTAGTAAAAGCATAATGATCCCAAATGTTGCTACACAACCAGCCCGAACCTCCTTTGGTAACGCCCCAGGATGCGCTTTCGCCGGGTTCTGTCCATCCCCACACGTTGGTAATTACATGGGCTACCCAGCCATCGGCATTGTAATAAGCTTTGGCAGTGCGCTCACCGTTTTTCACCAGGCCGCGCACCAGCTCCACCAGCGGCAGGTTTAATTCTGATAAATTGGAAACCTCAACCGGGAAATGGTTCATCTGCACGTTCACATCCAAATGATAATCTCCATTCCATGGGGTATGCACTTCATTGGCCCACAGCCCTTGCAGGTTTGGCGGCAATAAGCCAATCCGCGTGCTGCAAATGCTTAAATACCGACCAAACTGGTAAAATAAAACCGGCAGGCCCTTATCATCCGCAGGTGCTTTATGAAAGCTGATGAGGCGCTGATCGGTAGTTTCGGCTGAATTTTTGTCGCCTAAACTGATACTTACCCTGTTAAACAGCTTTTGGAATTTGGCTATATGCTGCTGCTTTTGCAACGCATATGGTTTTTTCATAGCCGCAGTTAAATTCCGCTCCATTTTTGTTTTAAAACCGGCGCTTTTAAAATCGGTAGTTGCCGAAATATAAATGATAACCTCGGTAGCGTTTTTTACCACAAGACTGTTGGCCGTATAGGTTAAAGTACCGCCGGTAAGCTTTGCTTTCACATTGGCAATGTATTGCATGCCGTTACCATCGGTACCATTATCAAGCCGGCCGGCCATTTGCAGGGTATTGCCAATGGTTGTGGTAACTGAGCGTTCCTGCCGACTGAGCCCGATGCTAAAATTAAGCTGGCCGGGTTTATCGGCAGTTAGGCGAATCATGTCTACATCGTCGCCAAAACTKGTAAAATAATCCCGCCTGTAGGTTACGCCGTTAATGGTATAGGTACTTTTAGCTATCGCGTTATCAAGAGATAGCTGCCTTTTGTAACTGGTAAATTTTGACGCATCGGCACCCTTATAATCAAATTCCAGGTTCAAATCGCCCAATGTTTGGAAACAACCCCATTGTTTGCCGCCCGAACCGGGACCTTTGCACACAAAATCCTTGTCTATCAGTGCTTGTGCCTCTACGTTTTTACCAGCTAATAAAAGCTCCTTTATTTGGGGCAGTTTTTTGTAAGCATCATAATTATTTGCATCCTGAGGTGAGCCCGACCATAGGGTAATATCGTTTAACACAATCTTTTCCTTACCTACTCCCCCATCCGGCATCATTCCAAGGCGGCCGTTACCAAGCGCCAGTGTCTCCTCCCACCTTGAGGCAGGTTTATCATAATGCAGGGTAAGCGGCTTTTTTTGTGCAAAGGAGACTGTAGATGCTAATAAAACAACTAAAACAACCGTTATGGCCGGTATATTTTTTTTAAAATTCATCAGCTTATATTATGATTTTATTACAGGGATCTCCATTGCGTTTACATCCAGCTCCAAAACTATTACCGAACAGCTTTTATCGGGCAAAGTAGCCGGCAACTCTATCTTATACCCCTTGCTATCCGATTTAATGGCAACCGCGTTACCGTTAAGGAAATATGATTTCAGGACCTTAGTATTAGGTAGCAAAGGGATGTTCAGTGTACTATCTTTCCTTTGAAAAACATTAATATAGATCTTGTTTCCAAGGCGGGTAGCTCCGTATTCGGCAGTTGGCAGGTATGGACCGCCCTTAGTTCCGTAAACAGCCTCGCCGTATTGTTTTAACCAGTTACCCATCTCTTTTAAGCGGGCTACCTGCCTGGCTTCCATATGCCCGTCCATCGCCGGACCAACATTAAACAACAGGTTACCATTGCCGGATGCCGATGTTACCAAAGTTTGGATGCATTGCTTCAGCGATTTCATACCATCGTTTGGTTTCCAGGCCCATTGGTTACAAATGGTGATGCAGCTTTCCCATGGTTCGTCCA
>NZ_JBFUKF010000159.1:0-11867 GCF_056400985.1 Mucilaginibacter sp. P4_G9
TCCCAATATCTTCAAAGGTTTCCCTGCAGCATCAGTCTCTGTTTTACCCTGGAAATTCACCCATTTAACCGATCCGTCCCGGGTTACAAGCCTCACTTGCAGGTCTATCATATCACTTTCGGGTAAGGAGTTGATAGCTGCCTGGAACTTTGGCAGGTCTTCTTTCCACAAATGCGGGAAATATGTTTCTATATTCCAGTTTTTCTGCTGCTGATCATAACCAAATATTTCATCGTGCCCTTCTGAACGGTAAACCGTGTTATCCTTTAAATCCAGCTCCCATACTGCCATTTTTGAATATTTAAGCGCCATATTCAGGCGTTTTTCGCTTTCTTCAAAACGCTTCAAACCAGTGTAGTCATCTAATACCGTAAAACCAAAGGTTTCGCCTTCATCTTTAAACAAAATCGTTGTCACGTTTACCCATACAAGTGATCGGTCTTTTTTGTGAAGACAAGCCTGGAGTTTAAAAAAAGGAACTTTTTTTGACCAAAGCTCCATCTGCAATTCATGCCAATGCTGTTTATATTCTTCGCAGGCATGATCAAGAATTTTTGAGCCCTCGATTTCTGCGGTGGAATAACCCAGTAGTTCTGCCAGGGCATTATTTGCTTTTAGGATCGTTAAATCCGACGCAATGATCTTGCTGGCGGCACTGGTCTGCTTAAATATGGTATTAAACTTATCATTGCATTCCAGGAACCTTTTTTCAAAGTTTGGTGAGCCAATTTCTTTTTCCATACCGAATCACGTTATGATCAAAGTATTAACATATTTTGGCTAAAAAGTGTTTGATTAAAGCGTGTATAAACAGACTTTGCCCGCATGGATTTGTATCAGAAAAAATGCTGCTTTTCGGGAAAAATTCCACCACATTTTGCCTGGTATACGGGTTGGTTCAATTATATAATTTACTTAAAATTCCTTCCCTTATGGAAAACATCCTTTTGGGCAATGGCTGGTACACTTTTTTCGTCTGCGCGGGATAAGGTAAGTACCGGGAGGTCTTCATTTTGGGCAGCGGTGAGGTTGCCCAGTAGCTTATTAAAATTGTAGCAACGCTTTAAAACGACATGGATAACCTCGCCTTCTTTTTGCAGCCTGCCTTCCACCATGATGAGTTTGGACTGTAAGATCTCTTTGCGGTACTGGTCAAACAGTTTTTGAAAAACCACCAGGTTGGTGGTTCCGGTTTCATCCTCTATCGTAATAAAGCAAATACCGCTTGCGGTACCTGGCCTTTGGCGCACCAGCACCAAACCCGCTACTTTTACAAAATCGCCATCTTTAGCCATGTCCAGTTCTTTTGCCGGTAAAATATGCAGCAGCTTCAATTTTTCGCGTAAAAAACTCACCGGGTGGGCTTTGAGTGATAACGATGTTGAAGCATAATCCTGTACCACATGTTCGCTTTTTGTCATGAATGGCAGGGCTACCTGTATTTCGGTCGCGCTTTCAGACGGCTGGCCCTTAAAAAGCTCAACCGGCCTGTCGCCTAAAGCGGATACCTCCCATAAAGCCTGCCTGCGATCGAGCCCTAAAGAGCAGAAAGCATCCGCGTCTGCCAGCTTTTCCAATGTCACCTGTGGCACACCTGCATCGCGCAAAGCGGTAATCGAAGAGTAGCCAGCTAATCTTCCGGCAATCAGGGCTTCAATATCTTCTTCGCGCAAGCCGGCAACCTGCCTGAAACCCAAGCGAACGGCGCAATACCTGCCTGATCTTTCTTCCGGCAGGTTATCCCATTGCGAGAGGTTGATATCTACCGGTTTTACCTCTACACCATGTTTTTGTGCATCAATCACAATCTGCGCAGGCTGGTAGAAGCCCATAGGCAAACTATTTAACAAGGCAGTGGCAAAAACATCGGGATAATAATGTTTTAGCCACGAGGAAATATAAACAAGCAGCGCAAAGGAAACCGCATGGCTTTCGGGAAAACCGTAGCCCTCAAAACCTTGCAGCTGTTTAAAAATCCGCCTGGAAAAGTCCTCTTCATAACCCCTGGCCATCATGCCATCTACTATTTTCTTTTCGTATAGGTACAACTTGCCATTGGCTTTAAAAGAGGCCATACTCCGGCGCAGTTCGTCTGCTTCTGCTGGTGTAAAGCCTGCGGCTACAATGGCAATCTCCATGGCCTGCTCCTGGAACAAAGGCACGCCCAATGTCCGGCCCAGTATTTCTTCCAGTTCTTCGGAGGGGTATTCCACCGGTTCTTCCTTATTACGGCGGCGCAGGTAGGGATGCACCATATCACCCTGGATTGGCCCCGGGCGAACAATAGCTACCTCGATCACGAGGTCGTAAAAGCAGTTGGGGCGCAGGCGGGGCAGCATGGACATTTGTGCCCGGCTTTCAATCTGGAAAACACCGATGGTATCCGCATGGCTGATCATTTCGTAAACGGCGGGATCATCCTGCGGAACATTGGCTAAGGTTAGGTCAAGTCCGTAATGCTGTTTGGCCAGGTCAAACGCCTTACGTATACATGTCAACATCCCCAGCGCCAGCACATCCACTTTTAAAAATCCCAATGCGTCTATATCGTCCTTGTTCCATTCGATGCAGGTACGGTTTTCCATCCGCGCATTCATCACCGGGCACAGGTCGGATAATTTACCTTGAGTGATGACAAAGCCGCCGGTGTGCTGACCAAGCTGGCGCGGAAAACCCATGAGTTGGCCGGTCAATTCCAGCACTTTTTTCAAATACGGATCTTTGGGATCCAGGCCCTGGCTGGTAAGTAATTTGCCTTCAAACCATTCATCGGTAAATTCCCAGATAGAAGCTGATAAACGGTTAATGGTATCTACAGATAAGCCCATGGCTTTGCCCACATCCCTGATTGCACCCTTTTGCCGCTCCTGCGTTACTGTGGCAACAATGGCGGCACGGTCTCGGCCATATTTGTTATAGATATACTGGATTACTTCTTCGCGGCGTTCATGCTCAAAGTCTACATCAATGTCGGGTGGTTCGTTCCTGGCTTCAGACATGAACCGGGCAAACAGCAGTCTGAATTTGGAAGGATCAACGGAGGTAATGCCGAGACAATAGCAAACAACCGAGTTGGCTGCCGAACCCCGTCCCTGGCATAAGATGCGCTGGCTTCTGGCAAAACGCACAAAGTCATGAACCGTAAGGAAATAGGCCGCCAGGTTTCGTTTTTCCATAAAGGCCAGTTCAGTCCGGATCGTATTTTCTATTTTTTCGGGGATAGCTCCACCAAATCGTTCCTCAGCCCCCTGCCAGGTTAAAAAGGTTAATTCTTCCATAGGAGTGCGGCCATCACTGGTTATTTCTTCGGGATAAACATATTCCAGGCTGTCTAAGGAGAACCGGCAGGCTTCGGCGATTTCCTGTGTACGCAAAATGGCATCAGGGTATTGCCTGAACAGGCGCTGCATTTCAGCTATGGGTTTCAGGTATCTTTCGGCGTTTTGATGCAGCAGAAAACCCGCATTTTGGATCGTGCATTTTTCACGAACGCAGGTTAAAATATCCTGTAGCTCCCGCCGGGCATGTTCATGGTAATGCACGTCATTGGTAGCTACCATCGGTATGTCCAGCTTTTCTGCTAATTGAGACAGCCGGTGAAGCTGCTTGGTATCATCACCGTTATACAGGCGCATAGCACCTAAGTAAACTTCCAATCCCAGCGCCTCGCGGTATTCTGCTAAAGCGCTTTTAAAATTATTCTCAAAATCAAACCGGATATTCAGCGAAGCTGGGGGTACAACAATAAATTTTATGCCTTTAGCATGTTCATACACATCTGCCCGGTATAAATGACACTGGCCCTTTTCTGCTCTAAGGTTGCCAACTGTTAGTAAGCCGGATAAACGGCTGTAAGCATCCCTGTTAGTAGGGTAGGCTAACAGGCTTGGGCCATCCAGCAGATCCAGCCGACAGCCGGGAATAATGGAAATACCAATTTTTTTTGCGGATACATGGGCGCGAACAATCCCGGCCAGCGTATTGCGGTCAGTAATGGCTATCCGCAAATATCCATAGGCTGCAGCCTGTTCCACCAGTTCATCAGGATGAGAAGCTCCCCGCAGGAAGCTAAAATTGGATGTGACCTGTAATTCGGTGTAACTCATCATTTACCTCTTTTACGCAAAAAATCCATGAATAAACCATTGGTGCATTTTGTCGCCCGAATAATGCCCTAAGCGGAATAGCCAGTAACGCTTGCCATCCGCATCTTCCACCATATAATAATCCCGGTGTTCCCCGTTTTCCAGCCACCATTCCCGCTCAATACGCTCCGGGCCATCTGCCTTTGTAACCTGGTGCACCTTACCTTTGTAAATAAACAGCATAGGCGGGTTATCGGGTATCAGCGCCGTTACTTCAATGGTTTCGGGTACATTTAGCAATGATATAGGTCGTGGTTTATCGGTACGCCAGTCAATCTCCGGTTTGTCCTGGAGTGAACCGGCCGCTTTAACCGATCGTTCCGGCCAGTAATGTGCTACCGGCAGGTAACGGTGTATAACATTGGCGCCAACTTTCCCTGCCAGCCGGTCAAGCAGTTCGGCAATTGCCGTATCTTCCAGGCCGGGGCTGCCTGCCCATAAAGCTTCCTGTACTATGGATGCATCTTCTACTTTCGGCGCTTCCATTACAAACAGCTCGATGCCTAAAGCGGGTTCTATAGTTGCAATTTTCAATTCAAACAATTTGAACAAATGCGGAATATGGTGGGTAGCGCTGTTAGTGCCGATGGCTATTTGTTCTACTTTGCCGTCAATCCGGTAGCATTTTAAAATGGCTGTCCGCAGCCCCTTACCATCCTGTTTTAAACGCAGGCAAAGCATTTCCAGTAAGCGTGTAATCGCAATTTCAATCCCGATAGCTGTCCTGATCGGTTCCAGGCAAGGCAACCGTTCGCTGTAAGGTTCAATAGGTTGCAATGGCCGAATTACTTCCTCTGCCTGGCCCAAAGCCTGGTCAAGCCGCAAAAGCAGGTTTTGCCCAAAACGCCGCCGCAAAGCAGAGCGCTGCATGGTAATAAAGCTGCGAATGCTGCGAAACCCTAATTTTTGCAGGCGCTCCGTAATAATATTGTCCAGGCGAAGCGCGGCAGGTGGTAAGGGCAGCAAAGCTTCAGTTTGCCCGTTGGGTTCAATAATGGCTTTAACCTGCCCAAACCGGGCAACAGCCCAGGCGGTACCAATGGTATCGGCCATCGCTGCCCGTACATCAAAACCCTTACCTCTTAACCGGGTAAGCACTTCTTTTAAAAAACCTTTTTCATCACCCCATAAATGGGTACAGCCGGTAACATCAAGTATCAGCCCATCCGGCGGGTTGGCCGCTACAAAAGGTGTATAACGGATACACCACCCGCCTAATAATGTCAACAGTTTTACATCTTTGCCAGGAATGTCATCGATCACCTGCAGGCAGGGAACAATGGCCTTGGCATCCGCCGCTACCATACCGATAGTAACCCCTTGTAATACTGCCTCTTTGTTTGTTGCAGTAATAACCATGCGGCCGTGATCAGGTGCGGCAAATACAACAGGCACGCCTTTTAATTCAGGCTTGCGGAGGGTAAGCCAGTCTGTAAGTAAATGACGAAACCATATGGTAACAAAACGCTTTTGCATATTAACCGGCCTTTAATGGTTGCAGTGGCAATTCATTTTCGGTGGCAGGTTTGTGGATAGGGATAAATCGGTCTATCGCCCATTCCATTTGCCAGGCGCCCGGATTGCCGTTACGGACTTTTAGCAGCTCCACCTGCCAGCGCGGAAAACCTATGCCCGGCATATTGTTTTCCGGCTCACTTGGTATTGAAGTGATCTGCCAGCGGGCAACACAAGCTGTAGTACTTAGTTTACGGGCATCAGTGCGTAGGATAAAGCCGGTCACCCTGCTGTTTTCAACCGCCAGTTGCAGCCTTCGTGATTGCGCAAAGCTGATCTCCCGTACTTCCCCGATAACAGCAGCGAGCCCCTCACATTTCAAGGCTTCTTCCATTGCCCAAAGCACATCTTTTTCCTTTTGAAGATCGATAAAAATTACCCGGTCGGGCTCGATGCCAAATGCCTTGAGGGCAGGGGGAAATAGTTTTCGGGAGGTACTGATCCATACGCCTATACCATCATTTTGCATCAGCCTGCCTAATAACGCGGCCATGAAGCCGCCGCAAGCCGCAGCCTGCTCCGTTTCTGTGCCTAAAAATTCATGTACTGTTCCGGTCGGAAAAATACCATTCGGAAAAGCGGCTTCGACTGATCCCAACCCCATAACAGAAGCAGCGCCTGCTGCCGGCGGCTTAAAGCCCTCCAAAAGCAAAATATCCTTTCGGAGCTGACTGATGATATTTTTTTGGTATCGGGCATACACTTTCAATTTGGAAATGTAAAATTGCTAATAAATTTAGCAATTTATATGAAGAATTAAAAAATAATTTTGACATTTGTTTTATCATGATGAAGAATATGGAGTTGACCAAAGAAGCAAAAGCATGGATTAAACGTAAAAGCGGCCCTGACGAGATTGTGCGGGTAGTGCCGGATACGGAAAGTAAGGGAGCCGTGCTGTGCTATCACTTGTATACTGCCTTTGAAGATAACCCTGATTACTTAGGCCGGATATTGTTTGATGCACAGGGTTACTGGATTTATGATGGCGAAATACTTACCGTTGCGGAACAGGAACAACTGGCGAGGTTCATCATTGGTTACGTAGAAACTGTTTAAAAGGGGAGAGGTGAGGGACTTATATGGAACAGCTGCGTTTTTTTGCAGAAGCCGGACAGCGCACGAGATTGCCAAAAGAATTGTTGGAATATCTAAATCCGCTAAACCCAATGACAGCCAGGGTCAATCTAACTTTTCGGGTAGTTATTTAGCTTCATTTTTCTTTCGGTTAGCAAAAAACTGACGCGCACGTTTCAATCCTGTAGCAATGGCGATGCCTTCTTCAGCGCCATCTTTCAATACTTCATTTGCGATCTCTACCGCCTTTTCCCGAAGCTTTTTTGGCTGATTTTTGTAAGATGGCGGGTAATCTCCGTTATACCAGGGCATAAAACCTCCTTTTTTAAAATTAACAATCTGAAAAATGGAATGTTTTTAGGTCATTAATGAGTTGATGCCTTGCCTGGTGCATACCCAAATTTAACCCATATTAAGACACTGATTTTTTCTTTGTTAATTATATACTAACGGGGCAAACACTACGTTAAAATCATACCATTTATTCAACCAACACCAAAATTATTTCTGCCGGTGTTTCTATTGTTTATTGATAAAAAAATAAAGCTTATGGAAACGATCATGGTACAAGAAAACGATGCTGCCACCTTAGAGGTGCTCAGTATCGCTCTACAAATGGAGGGATTCCGTGTTTACAGCCTGACTGATCAAAACGAAAATGTTCTGGATATGATCAGGCAGCACCGCCCAAAGCTTGTGCTGTTAGACTGCTGGCTCAGTAATCATTCCGGCAAGCAGGTTTGCCAATGGATCAAGTCGCATTTTCCAGGCCTGCCGGTAATTGCTATAAGCTGCGATAACAACATTGATGCACATTATCGGGAGCTGGGTTTTGATGATTATCTAAAAAAACCATTCGACCTGGATCAGCTTTACCAGGTGGTCAGGAAACAGGTCTCCTGGTATAAACGAAAAAAGAAATACACCGAGTTAACACTATAAATATGCACTAATTTAAAGGTCATGGATATCAATTATTGGTGGATCGGTCTGTTTATCGTCCTGATGGCTATACTGGTAATCTGGCTGATCAAAAGGAACATCAAGGACGAAAATAAATTTGAGAAAGAATTGATACAGTCGGAACTTAAGCCGGAGGCTCACAAGGACCATGACGAACAGTCGCCGGATAATGTTTAACACAAAACCAAAGGCTATGTTATTAAAGAAAAATCAAACGGCTGTTTCAAACCAGCCAAGGGCACCGGTAATAAAAACCGAAGGACCGCTTTGTGAAAAAGACGAAGAAGGGTTATCGATAGAGCGTACCAAATTGCTTCAAAAGGAAGCCCTTGAAAAATGGCATCGCTTAAAAGGGAACAAGTAAAACAAGAATGGTGTTGGCTGAAAAGTTAGCACCATTCTCAATTTATATACCTGCTTTTCGACAGCTTTGGCGTATACCAGGCAAAAAATTTAAATACCCGTGAAAACTCCATTCACCACTACCCAGCTTCACAGGACGACCACTCTGTCACATGCCCGGCGTAATCTTTAAAAACTATTTACGGGAATAAGTGTTTTTTATTGACCTGATGGACAAAAAAACAAAGACAGTGGCCATTATTGTGGCACATCCGGATGATGAAACCTTGTGGGCCGGGGGGACTATTTTAAGCAATCCTTACTGGCAGTGTTTTATTGCCAGCCTTTGCCGGAAAAACGACGCCGACCGCGCTCCCAAATTTGAAAATGTCTTAAATATTTTAGGTGCAAACGGCGCGATGGGGGATATGGATGATAGCCCCGAACAAAGCCCACTGCCAGAGCACGAAGTAGAAAATTCAATTCTTGCATTATTGCCGTTAAACCACTTTGACCTTATTATAACCCATAGTATTTATGGGGAATATACCAGGCACCGCCGACATGAGGAAATAGGCGCCGCTGTGATCCGTTTATGGCACTCGGGTAAATTGACAACCAGCGAATTTTGGGCTTTTGCTTTTGAAGATCATCAAAGGGCTCATTTCCCTGTTGCGATAAAAAACGCGCCTGTTTTTTATGCATTACCCTATGAAATTTGGCAAAGGAAATATAACATTATTACAAATACATACGGATTTAATCCGGATAGCTGGGAAGCGCAAACCACCCCTGAGGAAGAGGCCTTCTGGCAATTTTTAAGCGCCGACCAGGCCTATGATTGGTTGGTTAACAGATAATATATGAAAGTTTTATTATTATATGATTATCCCCCGTCTCCCAGCGGTTTGGCAACACAAGGTGAACTGCTTTACAAGGGCCTGATTGAAATGGGGGTGGAGACCTTTGCTGTAAATTGCGAATCCCCGCAGGAAAAGGAATGGTATTACCGCTGGTTTAAACCCGACGTAGTAACGGGGATTGGTTATTGGGGGCATACACCTGATCTGGTCCTCCATCCGCAGAAATTTGGAGTTCAGCCTGTTCCCTGGTTAGTTGCCGACGGTTATATTGCCAATTACCAGGATGTGTTGAATAAGTTACCGTTGATTTTGGTCACTTCAAACTGGGTAAAGGAAATGTATGTGCGCGATGGAATAAGCGTTGAAAATATTGAGGTGTTACCCGTAGGTTGTGATACAGATGCTTTTATACCCCGTGAAAATGATGATCCGAAAATTGCAGCAGTAAAAGCATCATTGGGTATATCGCCTGCTGAATTGATGCTGCTTACCATTGGCGGGGATGCAGCATCAAAAGGCGCGCAGGAAGTAATGCGCGCGCTTGCCCTAATAAAAGGCAAAGTACCCCCCTGGAAATATGTTTGCAAGGTATGGCCGCAGCCACGTACCGATCTGCAAAACCAGGCTGACCGGGAACTTGCCCGGGAGCTGGGTATTGAAGATCACGTGCTTTATGCAAACAGTATTGTATCGCGGAATTTTATACCTTATTTAATGGGGGCGTGTGATATTTATGCCGCGCCTTCGCGTTTGGAAGGTTTTGGTATGTCGCAAGTGGAAGCAAATGCCTGCCACAAACCGGTTATATCCATGAAAGCGATGGGTATGCTGGATACAATGGTTGATGGTGAAACTGCGCTGCTTGCCAATATAGCGCAGCATATTGTGGTAAACCACGTTACCTTAGGAAAAGCTGCAGGCTATGAGGAGAATCATATTGTTGAATTTGATATTCCCCGTACGGTAGATTATCGGGCAAACGTAGATGATATAGCTGCAGCTTTACTTGAGCTGATGAACCACCCCTTAAAAAGGATTGAGTTGGGTAAGGCAGGCAGAAAACGTGTTGTTGAGAATTTTGATTACAGGATAGTAGCCAAAAAATTTGTTGAAACAGTGACCCGTAAATTAAGGATATCCTAAATTGAGCAAGCTATGGAAACAGTAAACTGGTTGGAGATTGAAGCAGCAAAAAAAGCCGCTACCGAAATTTTGATCCATAATTCGCATGGACCATTTCATGGTTTACCGCGTACCGCCGGATGGGGATACCCTGAGCCCTACACCCGCGACCTGATGTTGTCTATTTTAGGCATAGCGGTGAGCGGTAACAAGCACCTTATTGAAAGCACCCGTAAAGTATTGCAAACGCTTGCAAAAAACCAAACCAGTCACGGCCATATAACTTCGCTGGTACATGATAAAGATGACCGGGGTGCAAGCGATACTACGCCATTGTTTTTAATGGGTGTTGGCATATTCAGGGAGCTGACAGGCGAGGCAGATTTTTTAGAAGACGCCGTGCAAAAATCATTAACCTGGATGGAGTATCAAAGCCCGTCTGACAGGATAATGGTTGCCCAGCAGCCAACAAGCGACTGGCGCGATGAGCAATGGGTATTAGGGTATGGTTTGTTTGTAAATACGGTTGTTTACAGTTACCTGCGCCTGCTTGGGCAGGATGAGCGGGCAGACCAGATGTGCAAAGAAATGAAACGGTTTACCATTGAGGATTACATCCCGTTTCACAAACACGAAGGGCTTAAAGTTAAAAGCAAGCCGTATTATGCTTTCTGGTCATACAAGGTTCATTTTAGCGAACGGTTTGATCTGCTGGGTAATAGTATGGCTATTCTTGCCGGCCTGGTATCTGTTTCAAAAGCTGAAGAAATTATAGCCTGGGTAGAAGAAGAATGCCGGCTTATGAAGCAAAAAGGCGATCTGGCTGCTGACATTCCGCCAAATTTTTTCCCTTTTGTGCTGCCTGGTGATGCTGACTGGCATCCCCGCTACGAGAATTTTAACATGCCCGGCAATTATCACAATGGCGGAATCTGGCCGTTTATATGTGGGTTTTATGTTGCGGCGCTTGTTGCTGCTAAACGGTATCGGCTTGCAGAGCAAAAATTGATGGAGCTAACCAAACTGGTAAGGTTATCCCAGGACCAAAATCTTGAGTTTGGCTTTAATGAATGGATAAAGGCGCAGAATGGTCATGTGATGGGGGTTGACTGGCAAAGCTGGAGCGCCGCTTTATACCTGTATGCTGCAACCTGTGTACAGGAAAGAAAAACGCCCTTTTTTGATAAAATGAGGGGATAATCTATCACCTCATTTTATCGTTTTTGCGCTTCAATTTGCTACTTCATTGTTAAATGTTTCCAGATAATGTCAAAAACATCAATCGGAGCAATATGATCCTGTAAAATCTTATCGTCGGTTATTAATACGGGTTTATACTTTTCAGGAATACCAATCCGCCCATGCGATCCTTTAATCAATGTGGCATCTAAGGGGATAACATCCATTACATACCTAAATCCGGCTTTTTTGCGCAGCAGTTTGTATCCTGCACGGGCTTTTGAGGTCATAAACATTTCCACAGGATCATAACCCGGTTTCTTGTGAATGTCAACCACGCGGGCATAATCGGGCGCTTTGGCATCATCCAGCCAAAAATAATAGGTAAACCAACAGCTTTCATCAGCCATTAATACCAGGTCTCCGGCACGTTCATGATTTATATGATAAGCGGCCTGCTCTTTACGGTCAAGCACAAGCCCGATACCCGGTACTGTTTTTAATAAAGCTTTTACCTGTTCCGTTACCGATGGGTCATTAATGTATACATGGGCTATCTGATGATCAGCAACTACAAACGCTTTGGATGCGCCGGGGTCAAGCAGTTCTAATCCCCGTTCCACACGTATCTGTACCAGGTTATGCTCGCGGAATAAACGGT
>NZ_JBFUKF010000160.1:0-11760 GCF_056400985.1 Mucilaginibacter sp. P4_G9
CCATCTGGCAATTTTCTTCATTACGCTTTCCATATCTTCTTTGTCGAAAATGAAAAGGTCATTTTTCCAGGCAACAGATTCATTAACATCGATGGCCTGAATTTTAATTTTTGAAGAGTTTCGTTTGATATAGGCTTGCTGTCCGGGCAGTATCGTTTTACTATGACCATCCTGGTATATTTTAACCGAGCCTTCAAGTAAAGTGGTTTTTACAGCTTCTTCATCGTTGTAAGCATGTATATTAAAATGTGTACCCAGTACCTGTACCACTGTGTTGTTTGCAAACACTTTAAAAGGCTTTAATTTATTTTTGGCAACTTCAAAATAAGCCTCGCCGGTTAAATAAACCTTACGCTCAAACTTGTTGAACACTATAGGGAATTTTAAAGATGAGGCAGAGTTGAGCCAAACCAAACTGCCATCGGGCAGTGATATTTTGTATTTGCACCCTGTAGGAATAGTAATAATGTTGTGTTGGTTTTTGAAAAAGTCGCCGTTGGTACTTGTTATATGGTAACTAACAATACCGCTATTGACACTGATTTTTAATCCGGCATAACTTTTAACCGTACCTGCCGTATGGCCATTTATTGTTACTACAGAACCATCGGCTAAGGTAAGTTTGGCTTTGTCAGTCCCGGGAGGCACATCATTTTTATATGCGATGTTTTTAGAGATTGCAGCCTGTAGTTTTAAAGCAGGATGCGAATTTTTATAAAGTATAGCTGTTACAGACAGCGTTAAAAGGATAGCCGCCGCGTATTTCCACTTTCGCATGAAAATATAAACCTTATCAGTAAATGATACATTTTGAGTTCGCATAGCGATATTTTGCCATGCATCCCTGGTTTTTATGGATGTGAGGAAATCCAGGTCGGATTTTATCATTTCCTCATTTTGTAGCTTTTCCAGCAGCAAAGCATTTTCGGGCTTCGCGTTTATCCATGCATTCAGCTCAATTTCTTCAATTGCAGATAGACTGCCCTTCAAGTGCTTTGCAATAAGAACAGCATACTGATAAGCTTCGTAATTGTTGTCCATAAATAATATTTAGGCTGTGCCTGGGGCACATAACTGGTAATATCAATAAGGACACCTGAATGTAACAACGGGGTGACAGAAAGATGAAAAAAAGTTTTTTGAGTAAAATCGAAAAATTAAAAGCAACTAATGGCTATTAATACAACAAAAAGTTCCGGACTTAAATTGCCTCTTAATACTTTAAGAGCCCTTTGCTTTTGTGTTTTAACCGTATTAACTGATATACCCAATACATCAGCTATTTGATTGTTTTTCATATCATCCAGGTAACTCATCCGGAATATTTGCTGGCAACTGCCGGGCAGCAATGCAATTGCCTGGTGTATCTCTGCCAGTACTTCAGTTCTGATAATGGTATGAAATATGGTTTCTTCAACGGGAATGCCATGCAGACTGTTCATATGTTGTTCGGCTACTTTATTATGCCTGATAATATTTAAACTGGCATTTTTTACTGTACTATAGAGGAAATTTTTTATCGCCACCGGGTTATCAGAAATATGATCACAGTTGTCCCAAAATTTCACAAAAGCATCCTGGGTAATATCCTCGGCCTGCGGTTTATTGTTAACTATCTGGTACGAAAAATAAACCAATCGGCTATAATAACCATCAAATAAATTTTTTAAATCAGTCTCACGGTAAGTTTTACTTTGGTTATCTAAAACATTATTTTCCATTATAGATCAGGTTACAGTTAGGCATAGTAAGACCTTATTTATTAAGCTGAATTTTAAATTAGCGGCTTACGGTAATAATTGGTTTAACTAATATCGATATAAATTTCCCGCTGGGTATCCTGCTGTGTCCTGTACTGAATACAATACAGTTTTCTGCTTCGCCGGGTTCCGAAAAAAACATAAACCCCGAAGCTATGACGATTAGCCAACGAATAAACCGCTTGCGAACACGGTAAGGGTGGAGTGGCACTGGTGCAGGCTGAAATAGCGCCTGTTGTTTCGCTTTACAGACTGCAATGCGGTATTTAAAAGTAGAATTGTTTCATTGAGAGAAAGAAGTCGTTTTTGAAGTTTTTTATAGGTCGGCAATTTCCACGTCTTCCCAGGTCCGCCTTTTATAACTGCGAAACATTACCCAGTTCATAAACAAAGCCGGAATGATAGCAGCCCAAACAGCCGTTTCCCATTGCATGAGCATATAATGGCCGAAGCCGATGGCACCGATAAAACCGAGAATTAGCAGTGAAGTTACCATTTTGCCACCACCCTGCTTAACAACCACCGGGTTGGAAAAGGGGAGGCCTTTAACCATGAACAGTGCCATGAGTAAACCGTAAATAAGGCTGACAAGGAACGCGAGGATGAGATCATTGATAGCCTGCGGCCCCCATATCGCTACAATACCGGCGCTCAGTACCAGGCAATAGGGGAAAAAGTATAGCGTAACGATTGCCTTATACATGCCTGAAAGGATCTTGCCCGGTTTATCGACCGGCAGCGCATAATAAACCCAGGCAGACTTATATTTTTCTGACATGGAGATGTGCATCAGCATGGAAGAAAGGATGAATGTACACAGGTAGATCAGAAACACATAGGTATGCCCTACCTGCAGCTTTTCCCAACGATCATTCAGGTTATCTCCTTTTCCGTTCAGGGCAAAATACAGGAAATAGATTGGTACGTAAGCAAACGCCGGGTACACCTTCATTTTGAATTCTCTTGTCCGGGCAGCAAGTTTCCAGGTGATCCTGAAACCCGCGTTTTCCACCGGATCGGGAGCAATGATGCCGGATATTTTTTCGATCAATCCAAAGTTGCCTGTCTTTTTGATGCTGGCAGACACATTGGTGCTTCCGTCGGAGGTAGCAATCATTGCCAAACGCCTGTTAAAGCCGGGTGCCAGCACTTTTGCTACAAGCCATAACCCCAACAGAGGTAGGGTAAAACCAGTTACAGCCAGTAAACCAGTTACATAATTTGCCCTGGCGGTATGTAGCAGCGCCTCGTTCATGGCGGCGATCCAGACGGGCGGGAGCAGATAAGCCCACCAATGGGTTAGTAAATTGATATTTCCTAAAATAGACACATTGATGAGACGGGGCAGGAGGTAATAAGCAGCGAAGATAACGACCGAAAAGCCGATCTGGAAATAGCTGATTACATCTTTGAACTTTTGCGGGCTTACTGAAAGCATAAGCAGCAGGTAAACAATGTTTACCAAAAAGATGCTCAGGAAAGTAGCTTCCAGCAGTTGGAAAAAAAAGACGGGCACTGCCGGTAACCCATCAAGGAAGCCGACGATCACCAATGCCGGCAAGCCCTGCAGCATGGCCAGCCGTAATACATAGATGCTGATGTGGAGAATACGCGATACGGCGATGGTGCGGTCGTTAACCGGCCGGGGAAGCAGGATAAACTGGTCGCGGGTATCTACCAGCACGGTTGTGAAATCCGAAATGAGCGTTAAGGCCATGAGTACCATAAATACCAGGAAGTAATAGGTTTGGCCTACATATGGCATTTGGTTCAGGGTAAGTAACAGCCCGATAAAAAAGCCCATCAACACCTGGAAAAAGCTGATCATCCAGGGCGATTGCTGCCCATTGTTCTTCGCATTCTTTTTTACGGCAAACATTGTCTTGGGGCGGCGGTTATCCATCAAAAGCTTTACGCGCAGAATTTCGTCAAGCTGAAGGATGTCTACGCCCGTACGGGCAAGCACAGGGTAAAATAAAGACACGAACCGTAAAAATAATTTATCCGTGGAAAAGAGCTGGAGCAGCAAATTATTCATTGGAGCAGGCTGATGTTTATTCGAAAGCGTTAATAATGGCATCTGTTTCGGTTGTGGAATCCTCCCTGCCGGTCAGTTTTGAAAAAATCCGTTCCAATGTATCACTATGATTTTGTTTCAGCGACTCGAACGTGCCGTCTGCAATGATCTCTCCTTTATTGATAAGCAGGATCCTGTCCGAAACTTTTTCCACCACGTCCATCATATGCGAACAATAAAATATGGTTTTTCCTTCCTGCGATAAGCGCATGATTAGTTCTTTAATCATAATCACTGCGTTGGCATCCAACCCAGATAGCGGCTCATCCAGGATAATGATTTTCGGATTATGGATTATCCCCGAAATTAGCAACACCTTTTGTTTCATGCCCTTTGAGAAAGTGTCCATCCGGTCGTCGCCGTTTGCACCAAGCCCGAAAGCGGCTAATAGTTTTACTGCCCGGTCATGCAACATTGCTTCTTCCATACCATACAGTTTGCCCACAAAATCCAGGTATTCCATTGGCGTGAGTACATCATAGATCTCGGCATTTTCCGGAACGTAGCCTATCATGCGCTTAATCGCCAGCGGATTCTCTGCCATGCTGATGCCATCTACCGTTACCTGTCCTTCAAAATCAGGGATCAGCCCGGTTAATATCTTAACGGTTGTGGATTTACCGGCCCCGTTTGGTCCTATATAGCCGATTACCTGCCCCGGATAAATATCAAGAGACAGGCCTTTGAGCACTTGTTTTGAGCCGTAAGACTTGGTTAGGTTTTGTATTTGGATAAGTGGATCTTCACGCATAGCGATTTCCTGGTTTGATGCCGTTAAGATATAAAATTTAGTTAAGACCAGGGCAAAACAGTTCCGGCCATTAAGCTGGTAGTATGGGCGGGTTAAGTACCGGATTAGTGGTACATAAAAACGGTAAAGTCTTCCTCACTATAATCCATCCGCAGGCTTGCCCGTTCGCAAAGTGTTTTGCAATAAGCCATGATAGTATCGGGGTCATAGGCGGCCAACAGGCCATTGGGAATGACGTGCCGGAGCAGGTTAAAACCAAGTCCCATCCTACAGTTTCCGTATAGCCGGGCAATAGCTTTATAAATAAATTCAGGATCTTCCTGGCAATAGTTGAGCGAGCCGCTCGCCAGGACATAGTCAGATAAGGGAAAATCATTGCAGACAAAATCTCCTTTTAAAAACCGGGCACCCGGCAGGAAGCCGTAACGCCTTTCCGCCTCTTCCAGCAGTTCCGGGATTTGTTCTATACCCGTATACTGCAATCGCTGGCATGTTGTAAACAGGTAGGCAAGCAGGTCCCCATGGCCGCAACCGGCATCCAGCACCGTACAGCCATCCATACCGGCTATTTCGGACAATACTTTAAAGCGGATCAGCTGGCTTTCGGGATCTCTCCAGCCCAGGGCGGCCGTGCTGGTGTTACCATGAAAGGCAATCATGCTGCGGTGGTAGTCAAATATGGCGGAGTTATCGTGGGCGGGCATAAATCAAAGATAATTATTTGCCCAGTGATTACGAGTTTTGGATAAAGTTTAGAAATCATGTTCCTTTAATTACAACCCTTAAATGAGTTGTAAAGTGTTGAACAATCAATTACTTTAAAATTTATCCTTCATCCCCAGTAAACCCCAGATGCCGCCACTATGAATAGCCAATATTTTACTACCTGGTTTAAAATACCCCTTGCCGATCAGATCATACAGTGCATACATCATTTTGCCTGTATACACAGGTTCAATAACTATCCCGGTGGAGGCTACAAACTTTTTTATAAAGTTAATTAGCTCATCAGTCGCTTTTCCATAGCCTCCAAAATGGTAGCCGGTATGAAGATCAAACTCAACTGGAGTTGTTAAAAACCTGTTGATCTCATCTTTCATAAAGCCTCCGTTTTTAAATACAGGTATGGCGTTAAATCGTGTTTTAAATTGATGGTTAGTAAGGCCGTTAATGATACCCGCTGCTGTAGTCCCTGTTCCGCAGGCGCAAAAAATATGGTCGTAAGCATCGGTAAGCTCATCAATCAGTTCGCTGCATCCCTGGGCTCCTTCTGCGGATGCACCGCCTTCATCAATGAAAAAAGCACCTTCGTTATTTCCAAAATATTTATAGAACAGGGCTGCTTTATCGCGATAGCTATCCCGATCGGTAAATATCAATTGCATACCGTGTAGCTTGCATAAAAACAGGGTATCATTGTTAACTTCTTCACCCCGCACAATACCGGTAGCCCAAAAACCAAACTTTGCTGCAGCGGCGGCAGTAGCCAGCAGGTGGTTTGAATATGCGCCTCCAAAAGTAACAATGTGATTTTTATGCTGTTCCTGAGCCTTTTTAAACAGGTATTTTAATTTACGCCATTTATTACCCGATATCATGGGATGTATCAGATCGTCGCGTTTAAAAAAAACTTTTACGCTATGCTCATCAAATAATGGGTTTGTGATCTGATGTACCGGACTAAAAATCTCCAAATCAATATTCATAAAATAACCTGCCCTTAATGCTATTGCAATATTACGCTTAACCTACCACAAAAAACGATTACTTTTGCCCTCAAATGGCATACGAACCCGAGCTGATAGAGCAGGAAGAACAGGATTTATATGAACACTTGCGCGTTGTGGTTGATAAAGGTCAATCCCTGCTGCGTATTGATAAATTTTTGATGCACAGGGTAGAGAATGCATCACGTAACCGCATCCAGAACGCTATTGAGCTGGGTAATGTACTGGTGAATGATAAACCCATTAAAAGCAGCTACCGGGTAAAACCACTGGATGTTATTTCGGTGGTGTTGCCTCACCCGCCTCGTGATACCGAGGTTTATCCTGAAAATATTCCCATTAATATTGTTTACGAGGATGACGACGTTTTGATAGTGGATAAAGCTGCTGGCATGGTTGTACATCCCGGTTATAATAATTACACCGGTACATTAGTGAATGCACTGGTGTACCATTTTCAGCAGCTGCCTACCTTACCGGGCAATGATGGCAGGCCTGGTTTGGTGCACCGGATTGATAAGGATACATCGGGGTTGCTGCTTATCAGCAAAAACGAACGCTCTATGAACTGGCTGGCCAGGCAATTTTTTGATCATACTATTACACGTAAGTACATTGCACTTGTTTGGGGAGATCTTGCTGAGGATGGTACCGTAACAGGTTACATCGGTCGCAGTATTGCGGATAGAAGGGTAATGTCCATTTACGACGATCCCGAAAAAGGAAAATGGTCTGTAACCCACTACAAAGTGTTGGAGCGCATGGGGTATGTTACGCTGATTGAATGTCAGCTGGAAACCGGTCGTACCCACCAGATAAGAGCGCATATGCGGCACATTGGTCATCCACTTTTTAGCGATGCCACTTACGGCGGCGATAAAATTTTAAAGGGTACTATGTTTAGCAAATACAAGCAATTTGTAGATAATTGCTTTGAACTGATGCCCCGCCAGGCCCTGCACGCGCAAACGCTGGGCTTTTTACACCCCACGCTAAAAAAACAGATCCTTTTTGAATCGCCACTACCACCCGATTTTGAAAGTGTATTGCTAAAATGGCGTAAGTATACAGATGCAGATGTGAGATCTTAGACGTTAGATATGAGAAAGAATCCAATCGAACAACAATGAATTTAAACCCTAAGTCAAAATCTCAAATCTGATATCCAAAAATGACACCAGTGCTTATCAATTTTAACGGACAGATACTTCCTCAAAATAGCCAGGTGCTTACTGTGGCCAACCGCGCCTTTAAGTATGGCGATGGCCTATTTGAAAGTATGCGCCTGATGAAGGGACAACTAAAGTTTGCAGACCTGCATGCCGACCGCCTGCAACGTGGCATGAAAGCCCTCAAAATTGATGGCTACTCGCAAATGGATGCCTGGTTTTTAAAAGAAATTGTGGAGGAATTAGCCAAACGGAACAAGGTAAAGCATGGCCGCCTGCGTTTAACCGTTTACCGCGATGCCGAAGGATTGTATACACCAACTCAAAATAAAATGGGCTATTGCCTGGAGTTAACCGCATCCGAAGAGCCCCGTTATTTTTTGAACGAGAAGGGTTTAATTATGGATGTGTATACAGAATTGCCCAAACCATCCAACTATCTATCCAACATCAAAACCTGCAACTCGCTGATTTATGTAATGGCAGGTATTTATAAAACGCAGAATAAGCTGGATGATGTTTTTTTGCTAAACCAAAACGGTTTTTTGTGTGAAGCCAGCAGTTCCAATATATTTATTCACTACCAAAATCATTTGTATACCCCCGCATTAAGCGA
Organism: Mucilaginibacter sp. P4_G9; assembly: GCF_056400985.1. Lineage (NCBI taxonomy): Bacteria > Pseudomonadati > Bacteroidota > Sphingobacteriia > Sphingobacteriales > Sphingobacteriaceae > Mucilaginibacter > Mucilaginibacter sp. P4_G9. The sequence goes on from NZ_JBFUKF010000160.1 coordinate 8,101, forward strand.
AGGCTGTGTAGAGGGGGTAATGAGGCAGGTAGTGATCAAGCTGGCACAGGATAATAATATTGCTATTACAGAAGCCCAAATAAATCCTGATATCCTATACGAAGCCGACGAGGTATTTTTAACCAATGCCTCCCGCGGTATCCAAACTGTGATGGGCTTTGGTGTAAGGCGCTATTTTAACAGGGTGAGTAAACAGTTGATGGACGAGCTGAATAAGATATAGGTGGATGTAATTATTTAATTTGTCAAGCAGAACGTATTGAAATAATTATACATTATGTATCGCCGATGTACTTGGTGTCGAAAAGATTTTTCGCTCCCAAGGATGACAAAGTAAAAGCAAACTATTCTTCTACAGAAACCGGCGCTTTAATAGCATTTAAAATACCATCCCAAAGCTCAATTCTTGTCTGTAAAGCTTCCTGGATAGCAATTGTAGCTTCTTCCCATTTATTATCATCATCGCCGCAAAGTTCGGCAGTCATTTGGTAGGCTAATTGTGAGTGATGGTCGCCGTCAACTTCAATATGGCGTTCAAGGTAGTACAACAAAATATCAATCTTGCCCGGTAATTGTTGGCTAATCTTTTTTACTATGCTCACAAACATATCCGGTATCAGGTCCTCCCGGCCAAAAGTAAATACTGCTGCCTGCACATGGTTTTTATTGGTGCCTATAACATCAAAAGTATGCTGCATAAAGTTACGTGCAGCCAGGGGGATATCTGCAATAATCAGGGCTTCGTCAATGTGTTTGCCAAAATTTAGTTCATGAAATAAATTATTAATGGCAATTGCCTGGCTGCCTGCTTGCTGCATGGCACGCAGGTACAGCTCAAAATGACTCGAGCGATTACCCTGTTCATCCACGTCACTTTCCTCGCCGGTTACAATTTCGTTGATAAGATAGCGGGTGTTGGCATTCCCGGTTGGCATCCAGGGGGCAACGGTACAGGTAAGTTTTTGCTGTAATGATTTTAACAACGACATAAAATCCCAAACGGCAAATACGTGGTGATCCATAAAAACAGTAAGCTCATCAAGTGTGTTGATGTTTTTATAAAGTTCGTGTTGTATCAGCTGGTTGCGTAAAGGCTGGATCCGGGTTTTTAAAAGTGCAATATGGTCGCTGTAATTTGCCATCAGGTAATAAAAATTATGAAGTCGCAAAAATAGCAAACCAGTTTATTAAATAACAGTAGGTTGTGGTTTTTGACTTTGAGTTGATAGGATGTTATATTAAAGGTGATTTAAAGTGGTAACAATTTTTAATATTGCTGATCAAATTAATATATCTTTAATTATGAAATCCTCCGCCTTATTACCAGTAGTGTTTTTTGCATTTTTTTGTTCAGCATGTAACTTTAACCCGGCAAAAGATACCCCAAAAACCAAAACAGAAATACCTGAACCATTAAAAGATGAACAATCAGGTTTTGGCCTCAAAAAGTCTGGCTTAAGAGACGGATCTTTAATGAACGATATTTACAATGATCTGGCTAAAAAAGATCCGGAGCTGCGAAATTTGGAGGATCAGCTACAGCATTTTTACGGAGACCTGCCGGATAGCTTAAAGGAATTTAATAACTACGATGCTAAAACCGACAGCTATTATTCTTCAGCAAATGGGTCGTTAAGTAGTATAAAGGATACTGTATTAAGAGCCCGGCTTAGCACCTTAATAGCCGAAAGTAAATCTAAATACCTGGATAAAATTAGCAGGTTTTCCAATTTAATCAGGCACATCGATAGTAACGAGGTAAAGATTGAGGATTATCATGCTGTTTTGAAAATAGCAGCCACACTACCTGTTATTGAAAAGTATCAGGACGAAAGCATGCCCAATATAAAGAGTACCGCAAACGCAGCTAATGAGGCCCAACGGTTAAAAGCCAAAACACTTCAGCTGTCTAAAAAGTATCTACCTAAAGTCAAAGGAGTTAATTAATATCACAATTTCATCCCCCTTAAAAAATCCTCAATACCCATGCGTTTTTTGCCTTCCAGCTGTACATCTTTCAAGCTGATAAAACCGTCTTTTGCAGCAAACTTCAGGTATGTCTTGCTATCGGTAAGGAAACCACCCGGTTGTATAGCCGGTTGTTCGTTAGGTAATAGCTCCGAAGCATATACTTTTAAAACTTTATCATTCAGGTGGGTGTAAGCGGTTGGAATTGGACTTAGTCCACGGATCTTGTTGTATATATTTAACGTCGGTTGATCCCAGTCTATCAGGCAATCTTCCTTGAATATTTTAGGGGCATGTTTCAATTCTTCGCCGGTTAATAAGTGCAGCTGCGGGTGCTCATGGTAACGGCCACTTTCCACAGCTTTTACAGTTTTTACAAGCAACCCTGCACCTTTATTCATGAGGCGATCATGCAGGTCGCCGGCAGATTCATGACCATTAAGGGTTATTTTTTCGGTGAATAAAACATCACCGGTATCAATATCATGTTTCAGGAAAAATGTGGTTACGCCACTTTCTTTTTCACCATTGATGATTGCCCAGTTTAAAGGGGCGGCACCACGGTATTGAGGCAACAAAGAAGCATGCAGGTTTATGGTGCCTTTGGCAGGCATTGTCCAAACCACTTCGGGCAACATACGGAACGCTACTACCACCTGCAAATCGGCATGAAGGGCTTTAAGGTCAGCTAAAAACTCCGGATTTTTTAACTTTTCGGGTTGTAAAACTTTTAATCCGGTGGCCACTGCATATTGCTTTACTGCCGATTCATTAAGCTTTTGTCCGCGGCCTGCAGGTTTATCAGGTGCGGTAACAACGCCAACAATATCGCAGCCGGCCTTTATCAAAGCATCCAGGGATGTAACGGCAAATTCGGGGGTTCCCATAAATACAATTCTCATGGTATATGCTATTTTATCTGCTTCTTTATTATTGGTACAACAAGTATTTGCTTCGGATGCGTTTAAATTTTTCTAATCCCGGTTGCCAGCTACTACGGATCTCACCTTCGGTTTTACCCTCACTTATTTGCTTTTGCAGCAATGTATTACCTGCCAGTTTTGTAAAATAGGCGTTAAAAAAATGATCTTTATCGGGGAAAGCTTTGTAAAGTTCTATCAGCCAGGAAAGGTTGATGTGCCCGGCTTTCCTGATCTTATCAATACTATAGCTTTTTAAATCAATACCAAAACATTGCTTATCTTTTTGAGGCGGGTTTTCGCTCATACCCGGAATGCTTAAAGGGGTAAATGAATAAGTATAACGCCCTTTTAATAAAGGATGCCCAAGCACCAGGAAGGGGAAATAGGTGCCCCTGCCTAAACTGAAAGTAGTGCCTTCAAACAAACATACACTGGGATAAAGTAAAATGGATTGATCAGTATTTAAATTGGGCGATGGGTAAACCGGTAATTTATAAGTCATATCATGCCTGTAATTGGCCACCTTTATAATTTTTAGCTTGCACTTTACACCATTTTTTAACCAATTTTCGCCGTTGATCATTTTTGCATATTCGCCAATAGTCATACCATGACTTATAGGGATAGGATGCATAGCAACAAAAGCTCTTGGCACCTGGGCAGTATCCAATACGGGGCCATCAATAAGATAACCATTTGGGTTGGGCCTGTCAAGTATCATCAGCTCTATATCGTTTTCGGCACAGGCTTCCATTACATAATGCAGGGT
>NZ_JBFUKF010000161.1:0-22876 GCF_056400985.1 Mucilaginibacter sp. P4_G9
TCACTCAAGATACAAGCAAACTCAATATACATATAGTATATAAATCAGTTGCAGACAGGGACCGGATGCTGCAACTACCCTTTGCCCAGGGTATGAATATGGCACATAACCGATTACAAGACATAGTAAACAAATTAAAATAACACCTTATGACAAAGCGAAATAAAATTATCTATTGGGTTTCTACCATCTGGCTTGCATTAGGAATGCTATCAACCGGAGCAGTACAGTTATTCAAAGCGAAAGCGGGATCTGGAGGAGTAGATAGTATAACGCATTTGGGTTATCCTATCTATTTTTTAACAATATTAGGAGTTTGGAAAGTTTTGGGGGTTGTAATAGTGCTTATTCCTAAATTTACTTTACTAAAGGAATGGGCTTATGCAGGTTTTTTCTTTGCTATGTCGGGAGCGATATTTTCACACATAGCATCTGGAAATTCCGTTAATGAAATATTTCCTTCGTTGTTATTGCTGATCCTTGCTATGGTATCGTGGTATTTCAGGCCCGGTGAAAGAAAAATTATTTCAGTTAACTTTAATAAATAAATAACATGAATCCTAAATTATCAGCAGAACAACGTGAAGAACTACTCAAAGTATTGAAAGCTCGTTTTGAGAAAAATATAAGCCGCCATGATGGTCTTGAATGGGCTAATGTACAAGCAAAGCTTGAAACTAATAGCGAAAAATTGTGGTCGCTAAATGAAATGGAAAGAACCGGCGGCGAACCGGATATTGTTGGTTACGATAAAAAGACGGGTGAATACATTTTTTTTGATTGTTCAGCCGAAAGTCCTAAAGGCCGCAGAAGTCTTTGCTACGACCGCGAAGCGCATGAGGCAAGGAAAGAATTTAAACCAGAAAATAACGCTATTGATATGGCGGCTGCCATCAATATTGAGCTTTTATCGGAAGAGCAATACCGGGAGCTGCAAAAACTTGGCAAATTTGATTTGAAAACATCCAGCTGGATAAAAACTCCCGCCGATATCAGGAAACTTGGCGGGGCTATTTTTTGCGATCGTCGCTACGACACTGTTTTTATTTATCATAACGGAGCAGAATCCTATTACGCCGCCAGGGGTTTCCGCGGCTCGCTAAAGGTTTAATTTTTTATTGATAGTTAATTAACTAAGACCAAGAGTATCATGAATCCTAAGGTTGATTTTTATTTTAACAAAGCCAAAACGTGGCAGGAAGAAATTGAACAATTGAGAATGATCGTTCTTGACTGTGGGCTAACAGAAGAATTGAAGTGGGGTGTTCCTTGTTACACGTTTCAGACAAGTAACATAGTGTTAATACATGTGTTTAAAGAATACTGTGCGCTTTTGTTTTTCAAAGGCGCCTTGTTAAATGATGCCAATGGTATCCTGATCCAACAAACGGAGAATGTGCAGGCGGCGCGCCAGATCAGGTTCACCAATGTTGGGGAAATAGTTGAGATGAAACCGATCCTGAAAGCCTATATTTTTGAAGCCATTGAAGTGGAAAAAGCCGGTTTAAAAGTGGATTTAAAAAAGACTGCAGAATTCGCAATTTCCGAAGAGTTTCAAAATAAATTAGAGGAGATGCCTGCCCTGAAAGCCGCTTTTAATGCATTAACACCGGGACGGCAAAGAGCATACATGCTGCATTTTTCGGCACCCAAACAATCCAAAACCCGGGAGGCAAGGGTTGAAAAACATATTCCGCAAATTCTCAATGGAAAGGGGTTAAATGATTAGTAAATTCGATGTGAAAATAAATCCGGCATAACTTCAGTTTTTTTTTAAAAGCTCCCCTACATTGTGCGTTGAAATGCCAAACCAATATCAAACATAATAATAATTAAAATGGCCGAAATAAAAACAAAACCAACTTCCGCAAGTGTTGAGGAATTTATCAATAGCGTTGAGGGTGAACAAAAACGAAAAGACAGTTTTGTGATTTTGGAAATGATGAAAAAAGCAATTGGGGAAGAGCCAACAATGTGGGGCAGTTCGCTCGTCGGTTTTGGTAATGTAAGAATAAAAAGTGCTGCAACCGGTAGAGAAGTGGATTGGATCCGGATAGGTTTCGCTCCCCGTAAAGCAAATCTGTCGTTATACATCAGCGGAAATATTAACCAGCAGTATGCTGTTGCGCTTAAAAAGCTGGGGAAGCATAAAACTGGTGTTGGTTGCCTCTACATAAATAAGTTGGAGGATATCGATATGAAAGTTCTGGAGGAAATTATAGATGCTTCATTAAAACGAGGATACTTTGATAAATGAAGCAGTTTCCCCCTGTGTCTTTTATTGGTATTTCTAATCCCGATTGCGGTATCCTGACATTTCAGGCCCGCAGTGCGAACTAACAATACGCAACATTATTTATAACTTTGCATTGGTTTAATTTAACCATCAAGATCAATGCATGATACCCTTTTAGCATACATCAACCAGCGCGCTACGTTGCCACTTACAAGTGATGAAGAAGCGTTAATTGTGGCGACTTTTAAACCCAAAAAACTCCGAAAAAAGCAATACTTTTTGGAAGAAGGCAATGTGTGTAAATACGTTGGTTTTATTGTAAAAGGTGCTATGCGGCAATACAGTGTAGATGACAAGGGGGTGGAGCATATTGTACAACTATACATTGAAAACTATTGGGCAAGCGACCGTGAAAGTGCTATCATGCTTACTCCATCGAAATATTATATTGATGCCTGGGAAGATACCGAACTACTCATTGCTACAGTAGCAGACATGCTGGATCTGATAGAAAAAGTACCTTCATTTGGACAAATGACAAGATTGATGGACCAAAGAAGTTTCATCGTTTCTCAACGACGACTGAATTCTGCCATTAGTAATTCGGCAGAAAAACGCTATGAAGAATTTGCCGATAACCACCCTCAATTTATTCAACGATTTCCACAACATCTCATTGCTTCTTTTTTGGGCATAACTAAAGAAACTTTAAGCAGAATCAGAAAACAAGCAATTAAATAACTTTCCGGTTTAAATTTTGGTTTTACAAAAGCGTTGATAAATATCAACGCTTTTTTTTATCATATCTCATCGTTCTAAGGCCTGCTGTTGCTGCAATTTTACATTATAAAACGAAGCAAATGAAAAAGACAATAGTAGTAGTTGGAGCAACAGGCTCGCAAGGTAAGGGTATTGTAAATGCCCTTGTAAATGAAGCCTCTTTTAATGTAAGAGCAATAACCCGTAATCCGGAAAAATACACAGGCAAGGCAAATGAAGCAGTTTATGCAGATTTACAAGATCTGCAATCATTAAAAGATGCTTTTACAAATGCTTATGGTGTATTTGTAGTAACCAACTTTTGGGAAGGTGCAGACGAAATTACCCAGGGTAAAAATGCCATTGAAGCGGCAAAAGCAACGGGAGTGCAACATTTTATTTGGTCAACACTTCCGGATGTGGAGATCATTAGTGAGGCCGCATTTGAAGTCCCTCATTTTACCGGCAAAGCAAAGGTGGATGAGCTGGTGAAAAGTGCAGGCTTTAAATATTCAACATTTGTTCAGCCACCATTTTATTATCAAAATCTTGTTGGAATGCTGGGGCCACAKCCAAAGCAAGATGGCACAACTGGTTGGACATTACCGATTGATCCAACAAAAAAAGCGATTCACATGTCGGATATTAATGATCTGGGAAAAGTAGTTGCCGGTGCATTTTTGCAGCCTGAAAAAGTTGGAAATAGCAGCTACCTTTCAATCGCCACAGAGTTGAATAGTTTCGATGATATTATTAAGGCATATAAAGCCAATGGCAAAGAGTACAGTTTTTCACAGGTGCCGGATGAATTGTTTTCAACTTTTTTTGAAGGAGCAAAGGAACTCGCTGAAATGTTTGGGTATTTTGAAAAACATACTTACATGGGACCAGGTGCAGCGTTACGGATTGAATTAGCCAAAGACATTGCCACCGGCGAATTTGTGTCCCTCCAGGAATGGCTGAGTAAAAACAGTTAAGAAAATGAAAAAGGAAACCAGTTTTTCTACAAAAGGCAGTAGTGCTGCAGTAGGGTCTCTATCTATCCAGCGAATCTTACCTAACCGGTACGCTAACAAAGTTGGTCCGTTTGTATTTTTGGATTATGTTGCCCCGGTTATTAAAGATACCCGAACTCATAACGGTATAGGAGCTCATCCGCACCGGGGTATTGCAACGTTAACTTATATTCTTCAAGGTGAAGTAGAGCATTTTGACAGTGCCGGCAATGAGGCAATAATTCATTCAGGAGGTGCACAGTGGATGAAAGCAGGTAATGGAATAATCCACGATGAAAATTTAAATTATGACTCACAAACAGAGAGCAAATTTATTCAGGGTTTTCAGTTTTGGATAAATTTACCTGCAAAAAATAAAGCCGAAAAGCCTGCTCATATCGCTATACAAGCCAACGAGATCCCCAAAAAAGGATTGCCGAATAAAAGTGGCTGGTTAAAAGTTATTGTGGGTAACTATGAAGAATTGAGTTCGAAGATCCCGAATTATTCTAAGCAATTTTTGTATCATATTCAATTGGAAGCAGGCAAAAACCTTTCAATCGAAATCGAAAACGCAATAGAAGTCGCGGCTTTTCTGCCCACGCAAAATGCGGTGCTAAACGACACCGAATTTCAAAAAGGAGAGTTTGTAGAATTTGATAGAAGTGCAGGAGAAATCGAAATAAAAAACACTTCTTTAACAACAATTGATATCCTGTTATTTGGTGGTGAAGAATATAAAGAACCTGTGGTAGCCGAAGGTCCTTTCGTGATGAACTCACAAGCCGAAATAGCAAACGCCTATCGTGATTTTTATGCAGGAAATTATGGAGAAATAAAACAAACAACTTAAGGTAAGTTGTTGATGTTGGGCGGCGAGCACCTGGGAGATCGGCACATCTGGTAGAACTTTGTATCCAGTCGTAAAGAATGAATTGAGCAAGCCAAAGAAAACTGGAAACAGGGTCAGATCCTTTTATCACCTGCAGATAATGAAGAGTTTATCCCTTTGCCAAAAGACAATTCAAAGCCCGCCGGTGGTCCTCCTCCCGGAGCTCTTTCCTGAAAAAAACTAAAGTATAAAACGTTAATTACTGGGCATAGGGGTGAAATTTAGCGGCTATGCCCGCAGTGCGAACGTGACAAAGTAAATGATTAAACAGACAAATAATGGAAATAGGAATTGATAGTTTCGCATCGGCCATGTATGGGAGCAATACCCTGAGCAGTGTAGATGCGATGGAACAGTTATTGGATAGGATTACATTGGCTGATGAGGCAGGACTGGATATTTTCGGCATTGGCGAACACCATAAAAAGGAGTTCCTGGATTCGGCACCCGCAGTAATTCTCGCTGCTGCAGCTGCCCGTACAAAAAACATCCGCCTTTCCAGTGCAGTAACGGTGCTAAGCACGGCTGACCCGGTGCGGGTATACCAGAATTTTGCAACACTCGACCTCATCTCCAAAGGCCGTGCAGAGGTGGTCGTAGGTCGCGGATCAGCCACAGATGCATACCCCTTGTTTGGGTTTGACCTGAAAAATTATGATGCCTTGTTCAAAGAAAAACTTGAGTTACTGCTCCTTATCCGGGACGAGGAATTTGTTACCTGGTCTGGCAAGTTCAGGCCGGCCTTGAATAATCAGCCCGTTTACCCCAGGCCTTTACAGGAAAAACTACCCGTTTGGTTGGGTGTAGGCGGCACAGCGGAGTCATTCGTCCGCGCAGGGACGCTGGGCCTGCCGTTAATGGTTGCCATCATCGGCGGCGAAACTGAACGTTTTCGCCTCTTGGTTGACCTATACCGTGAAGCGGGACGCAGGGCAGGCTTCGCACCGGATCAGTTAAAGGTTGGGTTGCACTCACCGGGTTATGTTGCGGCGACAAATGAGGCGGCAATTGCGGATTATTATCCGGGATATGCAGAGCTCTGGACCAAATTGGGCCGGGAACGTGGCTGGCCGCCGGTAACTAAATCACAGTTCGACAGATTGATAGCACCTAAAGGCGTATTGGTTGTTGGCGGGCCGGATCAGGTTGCCGAAAAACTACTTCGGCATAGTGAAGCTTTAGGTGGTGTGGACCGGTTTACCTTTCAAATGGATAATGCGGGGCTTAGTCACCAACAATTAATGTCCGCGATAGAACTGATCGGAAAAAAGGTGATTCCTTTAGTCAAACAAAATGGTTAATCTTCATATAAACAGCTATTATTACAGTCCGATCCGACGTTGAAGGAAATACCAAAGCTGGTTAGTGCTTTCATGCTGTTTGGTATGAATGATGTTTTTCGTAAATTCTGGCACCACAATTGGTGTCGTACAACTTGAAAGCTTTGATTTATTTTGATATTTCGAGGAAACTCCTCAAAACACAAAACCCTGTAAATCAACAGATTTACAGGGTTTTGATACTTATTGGTATCGCTTTTTGTCGGGATGGCAGGATGCATCCAACACTCTCTATATTGTTAATTATCAACACATTGACAACTTAAAAAATCATCAGGGTGCAGATTAGGGCATTTTTCAATTCATATCAAAATGAACTATTTCACATAGTTTGACCGTTTTTTCACGTGTCGCTGCCGATGTTAAACAAATCTAATCATTATTTATTTAGAATAAAACAAGTATTTTAATCGCAAAGGTTGCCTCGGAAGTGGGCGCAGTATAGGAATTTTCGTTTGCACATCCCGTAAACCATTCACGCCTACTTGTTGCGAAAAAGAAAAACAACCATTTTCTGATTGGATGCAAGTCGTGGCTGCGGGCCGACTGTGCGGGCTTGCATCTAATCAGAGAATGCTCCAAAGGGGGTTTGGGGGCTTGGAAGATGCCCCCAAATATACGCTATCTAAATTTGATATATTAACGTCCGCGTCCTGGTCTACGCTCCTCATCGGGAGCTTCCCGTTCCCAAGACCGAATAGCAGGCGGTATAGGGTTTATTTTTAATTTGCCTTGTTCAGGCTCAAGAAAGGCATTGGCTTGTTCAAGCTGATACTGCATCTCATCGATATTTACACCGGTAATGGTGGCGCTAAATTGCTGCACACGCGATAGCATTCTGATATAAGCAGACGGCGTTTGCTGCCTGGTCAATTGCCTTAATGCCCCCATGTAGTCCTCTCTGAACACCGTAGGAATAATAATTCTGGTCTGGCCCGCTTTGACAAGTTCCGCATTCATCATCACTCGTGCCAGCCTGCCATTCCCATCTAAAAAAGGATGCACTTCGCTGATCAGGAACATCATGTATGCTGCTTTGGCAAACGGATCGCTTAAATTACGATAAAAATCAAATCCTTTGATCAAAGTACCTTTAACTAAGGTCTGATCTACAAAATGCGTTTCTCCGGCACGATTATTTTTGTCCTTGAACTGCCCCGGCTTTTTGGATATCCGGGCACTCAATAAGACTTCGTGGCGATATTGGAGAATGTGCAGCAGTTCATCTGGGCTGGCCGGTGTTACACGCATTTCTGTGGTGTTGCTTAACAGCTTATAGGTGCCCAGGATGTCATGAGAATCTTCATCCCTGGACGGCATGGGGGAATCTGTCTGAATGATCCTTTTGGCTTCGTCGATCTCAAATTCGGTTCCCTCGATATAGTTTGAAAAATACGCCTCAAAAAATGCAAAATTACGAAAAGCAAACTCGCTAAGATTTTGTTCAGGCAGCTGGCTAAACTCCTGCTGCTGCAATTCGACAAAGAGTTTTTCAAACAGGGATAGCCTCACCGGATCATAGGGCTGTCCAAATGTCCGGGCAATGGCCAGCGGTGATGATAAGATTTTAGAGGGACCGGTTGCCAGTATGGCGCTGATCAGCTTGTTCATCCGGGTAAATTCCTTTTCCATATGCAGGGTACTGGCAATCATCCTGGCTTTATCCCTGATCTCATTTAATCCCGTCTCCCCTTTAACCCTAACAATCTGTTCTAAGCGGCCTTCCAGTTCCGCAATAGTTAATGTTTTTGATTCCGGCCCCGGTTTCCTCGATTCCTGGAAATTTTCTAATAGCGCCCTTGCCTGCTGCGAAACGTATAAACCGTTGGTCAGGGGGTTATCACCGTCGATGGCTGCCCGCCCCTCCATTAGGTTTATTGTTACACCCGGAAGTTTGATTTTCTTTTTATAGAGGTAGGTTAAAAACACGTCACCTGTCGCCGTTGGTTTAAATTCTAAGGCTGAACGGTGGCTTAGCAGGCTTCCCGGATATAAATGTCCGATGATTGTAAATAGGTTTCTTTTGATCAGTGTTTCCGGCTTTTCCCCTAAGTTAGGTGTATAAACGCGGGGTATTAGCTTTTTAAGCTTGCCTTGTCTTACTAACCCGGATATTTGTCTGCTGACATTGGGGGCGCTTGTCGAAAAAATGATTTCCTGCAAATGCAGGGGCAAATTCGTTTCCATATCTTTTTTTGTTAATGATCTGCAACAAAAATTTTATCCTAATATCGTGTAAAATCCACATTTATACAAAAATTTTTCCTTAAATATGATTTTTGTGCAAAAATTTTACCCTAACGAAGTAAATTAGCTATTTACCGCGTATTTGTCTTTGCTTTCCCTTTACGATGCCTGTTCCTCCCGTGAATGGCCTCGTCATCCACATCGTCTTTAATGTTGATGTTAATGGGGCAGATAAATCTGTCATACCATTGGCTGGTAGCTGTGGGTTGTTGAATACCCGGTGCCTCCAGCTGATCTTCAGAAATGTCTGCTCCCTCGTCTACTTCACGCTCTTCATTTCTGCCGCTGCCAGGACTAAGCCCGGACGCTGACAATTCCAAAGTGCTCATCTGCACTCGTTCTGCCAGTTTACCGTTCTTCTGTGCATTGGCATAGGCCACCGTTTCTTTTAGCTGCCTGTCAAATTCAAACAGGTTGTCAAAGAGGCTTTCCCCGCTTTGTTTAAATGCTACCCGGTCAAACTGGCCCATCTTTTTGGAATGCTCCACATTTTTGCCCTTTGAGGTGTTCTGCGGACTGAGCTTGACCGTATTGGTGGCATCTTTTCTGCTGACAATGACCTGCACATGCATCTGTTCACCCTCTTTGCAGTCGCCCCGTTTTTTAATACCCTGTTTGACTTCGGGGTCGTTATGGGTATAATAGCGGTAGTTTTCCAGTTTGGCAAACCATACCAGGTCTTCGTGGCCGTCAATGCCATCCCGCTTAAAGTTTTGGGCATAAGCATCCATCACCCTGACCGCAAATCCTTTCAACTGGTCTTTGACCCCATCCTCGCCGTATTGTTCCTTTAAAAAGGCGATCTCCTTTTGACTCGGGCTGATATTGAGCAAAAAGAATTTGGCATCGTCCTTACCCAGCTTGGCGATATTGCTGTCGATCTTCCGCATAACCTCGTAGGCTCGATCCTGATCTGCTGGCCGTTAAACCAGTATTCGGGTTTCTCTTTGTTTTCAAGCCGGTTCTCTTTTTCAAGATAATGTACCAGCTTGCCGCTGCTCCCTTTGTTGGCTGCTTCTTTACTGTCGGTAATATTGATAAACATAAACCCCCTACCCCCTTAAGGAGGAATTAAATTATTAAACCATTATAGCAACCTGACCTGTTCTTTGGTGATGGCAATTAATTCTTCTTTTTCCCTGCCGGGTTTCATCAGGCCAAAAGCATCCCTTGACTTGATATAACCATCCAGAATAAAAAGAAACTGTTCTTTCAGAGTTTCCTTACTTTTCATAACCTTCAAGATAGCATCCATTACGCGGGCTACTTCCCCGAACGCTTTAGCGTGGCTTCGCAGGTTATTTAACACATCTACATTATGCTGTAGCACTTCGGAATTAAAACGATCGATGATCTTTCGCTGTGATTCGAAAACCCTATCTATCTCTGTTTTGATGGGGATGAGCAGCATATTTTCTTGTGTCCTGATAAAACCAATATACTGCTGATGGTTCCTCATTAGCGTACTTTTTAACAGCTCATCATTCAGGTCTAAAGGATCTTTCTTGCTTTTATAAAAATAGTCTACCATCTGAATAAAGACCTGGCGCTTTGTGCGCCCTAGTTTAAGTGCGATCTTTTCAAACTTCTGGTCAACCACAACAGGGTATCTTACTGATCTTACATTAATATCTTCCATCAATCATTTCATTTGTTAGCATAAGCTGTATAGACCTATATGCCTTTATTTATCTATACAGGATACTGCCAAGTATCCTTTTTTCTTTTCTTTTGCCGGTAAAAACGCGGTAAAGTATCCCCGGAGGATACGCAAAACCCCATTTGCAGCGCAAATGGCAAGCAAAGTAGGGCTCTGCCCAACTTCCGCTTGCTCCAAACGCGAAAGCGTTCGGACAAACTCCTTTTTACTGGCCTTAAGGCCGATAACGTAGTTATCGACATGATTTTTGTGTTACAAAAACCGCAGTTACTTATCCAAAGGATAAGTAACTGCGATACCTGAACCTCTTTTGCGGCGGGATAACGGGTTCCTGAATCGCTTGTCATATTGTAAAGGTTCATAAGGATTCTCGGAATTGTTGTGCAAAGCCCTTTTAGGATAAAACTGTTAAGTCGTTGTTTACTACACCTCCCAGCACGTAGTAACCTGTTAGTTTATATCTTGATAACTCTATATCGGGATATATGGATATACAGATATTTTATATCTTTATATCTCAACCTGACCATTCAGGCCAGTAAACCAGGCTGCCTTTAGCGGGATGGAAAGACGGCTCGTAGCGGATATAACCAAACTCATCCAGTTCCCGGATGCACTTGTGATAAGTAGCTGTTGATGCGATCTTACTGTAATACATGAGCGTTTTCCGGTTAACGGAAAACGGATTTTCAAAACTGTTCCGCTGGTAGCAAGCGAACAGCCCTGTAAACAGGCTGACATGGGTGGACAGCAACCGGCTGTCCACTGCCATGCGCCTGATCCATTTGCTGTAGACAGCGCTTTCCCGGTGACTTGCTGCCGGTATCATTGAAGACCTCCTTCTAATAATTTGTTGATGTCTTCCAACTTGTAATAAAGGATACCGCCGATCTTGGTATAATTGAGCGTGCCATTGATCCGAAGGTTTTGCAGGGTACCTGGTGAAATGTTCAATAGTTTCCGCACCTCCTGGCTTTTCAGCCATTTCTTACTTTGGCCCCCGCCACTCTCGGGGTGCATGAGCTCATTAATTGCACTTAGCAGTCTGCTTTCTAACTGTTTTAGATCTTCTTTGGTAATTAATTCGATTGCCGTCATAAATACTGGTTTTATTCATTATAAAATATTCTTTAGCCGCCTTTGCTTTCTGCTGACTGCACAGGTATTCCAGGAAGTCAGTGAAGAATGCGGGCGTGTCCGCTTATAGAATATACGAATATAAAATAATGTTATGACAATATTAAATATATCATAACTTATGATTAGCTTTGCATTTGAACTGTCAATGCAGTGTTTTGGCTTACTTTGACAGGATTTGCTGCCAGTCTTTGACTTTTGGTTATCGTTGCACATGTCAAACTGCACCAAAACCAGCTAAAAGATATTTGAAAATATTTTTTATTTTTTCCAAATTATTTTTCAAATGAACAAGATCAGTTATAAAACCTACTTCAATGACCGCTTAAAACAGGTGGACTTTCATGGGATAGCTACCTATCCCTTGTATGTCATGGTAACCTATGAACGGCAAACCATTTATTTTAAAAGCTATTATTTCAGCCTGTTCTCCAAACCCCGCTTTTTCCTTGATGTGCCTGGCGTTGGTGCTAAAGGGCCAGATCTGGAACCGAAAAGGGGTTTCGCGATTACCTGTTTACCTTCTTTTGGGATGATGGCTCACCTTTCTTGGGTGACCTCGTAAAATATGGTGGTCAGCATATCGTCGCTTATGACCTGGTGCGGGATTTTAAACGAAATTTCGAAAAAGCACGGTATAATAAACTGGTGAAGAACGCCTTTGATTTCGCACCGCCTTATTTGCCTTTATACGGTTTTATGTCGGAAAACAAACGATGGCCGGAGCTTTGCCTGACGATGATGGAGTGGCAAAGCATCGAGGTTACTGTGGACTTTAAAGCGTATCTTAAACGGGTTTATCCTGAGGTGGATGGGTTGGAGCTGGTTAAGGAAGTAAACGGGTTGCCGTACTCGAAATGGGCATGAGCTGCAAATGTTCCTGTAGTTGAGTGCTTGGTGATGTTGTATGTTGATCGAGAAGAATGGCTGTGCAACAGGCGAACAAGCTTAAAATCCAAAGTAAGCTGCATCTTTACTTTCAACTGTTTAGCATGATCAAAGTGTAGCAGAATCACCAGCTCTGTATTTTCGGAACAAGATGGTCAATGGGCCCAGAAGTTCCAGCTAGAATTCAGAAAAACCCTATATGGCATGTAGCTGATTTACTGATTTTATTCTCCTGTCTTCAGCTATCGTTGAGTTTGCTCCCACACGAATTTGTCAAGCCGGAAGCGAGCACCGCGCGATCATGTACGATTTTAACAGTTGATTTTTACAGGATGTTTATTGCTGAATGGCAAATTATTGTAATGTATAAGTTACCGTCACATTACCTGATCCAACTGCAGCCGCCAGGCCTGCCGGATTATCTATCCGGCCAATCCTCGTATAGTTGATTGATGAAGAAAGATTTTCATAGAAAAGCACCAGGCAGTTGTTACAGTATAACACTACATCACCACTGTTTAATGCTGGAGTACTGGTGGCGTTGGTTGGGATCGTACCACTGAAGTAGTAAAATTTTTCATTACCATTTAGTTCACTCATATTTAATGTAAGCGGCAACATAGCCTTAAATGCATTAGCACTTGTATTATTAGTGAGCGTTGCAGTAAAAGACGTTTGCCCGATAGTTAATCTGATACGGCTGACTGTGGTATCAATACCATTATTGTCTGAGGGGTTTTGCGCTTCGGGTCTTTCGGGACTCTTTTTACAGCATGATGTACCGACAAATGAGATTGCCAGGATAAGAATTGCAAATATTTTTAATTGCCTCATACTTCTATATTTAATCTTCAAATTTTAAGTTGATGCTTTATGAAGCCACTACTATATTATGATCCATTATTGATAGCTGTGGTGCAGTTATCTAACTTGATTTTTTGAGTATCAGTTAGGTATTATCATCCAGACTATTACATTTTTTACACACCGTGAAGATACAGCGGGTAATAGCCCACGGTTAACAAGTTTCAAATCAATAGTTAAGAATTTCAAAGATTTTCCATAACCGGGAGACTTTTGCGATGCAATTACCAGTTCATTTTCACTGTTAAAGAATCTGCTATCTTATGAAGTGCCTTAATATTGCCACGTTACTTTTATTGGTGAGCCAAATAGCCTGCCTTTATTTTCGGAACAAGGTGGTCAATAGCCCTGGAAGGTCCAGGCTGGCATCTGAAACAATTGGCATAAGCACCCAGGTAACCAGATTTTAATGGTTAGGCAAGAGCTATCCTACTTTCCGGAAAGAAGGCAAACCTGTTTCAAATTGCAAAAGCTGGCAGTATCATCGATATCCTGTATGGTGTAAACATTGGCATGGCGCGTCTCCCGATGATACCATGATCCGCACCACTATGGGCATTAAAACCAACAAAGGAATTGCTAACTGGCTTGAACCGGTATCGGACGAACAGTAGTTCTAAAATTTAACTATTGTTTTCTTCGGACACGCTCCGACGGAGTAATTGGTTAATGTGATACTGAAATAATTATTTGAATATCTTAACTATTACTTTGAATAGTGCAATCTAGTTGTTTTTTATACACCGATATTTATACTTTAAATTAGAGTAAAACTAACTTAAAAACTAACGCTATGTTAAGTCTTACTATTAACGGAAAACAACGGGAGATCGATCTCGATCCGGACATGCCACTGCTTTGGGTGATCCGGGATATTTTAGGCATGACGGGTACCAAATTCGGCTGCGGGGTTGCCCAATGCGGCGCTTGCACTGTACACCTTAATGGTGAAGCGGTAAGGTCTTGTGTGACCAAAGTCAGCAGAGCAGCCGGGCAGCAGATAACGACTATCGAGGGACTGTCAGCTAACAATGACCATTTCCTGCAAAAGGCCTGGGTGGAATTCGATGTGCCGCAATGCGGCTATTGCCAGTCGGGACAGCTGATGTCGGCCGCTGTACTGTTAAAGGAGAATTCAAATCCTACAGATCAGGATATTGATGATGCCATGTCTGGTAATATTTGCAGGTGTGGTACCTATCCCCGCATTCGTGCGGCGATCCATCAGGCTGCAAAAATGCAGCGGGAAGGCATAAAATCATGAACAGGCGCAATTTCATTCAGTCCGGTGCCCTGTTAGGTGGCGGACTGCTGATATCGTTTAAGATACCGGCCGCCAATAAGTTCGCTGCATTAAGCGAAACAGCAGCCGAAACAGCATTTATACCCAATGCCTTTTTAAATATCGGAACAGACAATAGCATAACCGTTTACCTGGCCCACGTAGAAATGGGACAGGGCATCTGGACCACGCTTCCAATGCTACTGGCGGAGGAACTGGATGTTGACCTCGATCAGATGACGGTGAAACATAGCGGGGCCGGCAAGGAGTTTAATCATACTGTTTATGGGGTACAAATTACCGGCGGATCTTCGACCACCTGGTCAGAGTTTGACCGGTACCGTAATGCAGGTGCAACCGCAAGGGTATTGTTAACGCAGGCTGCTGCAAAACGCTCAGGTGTCGCTATACAGAACTGCAAAACGGAAAAGGGTGTTGTAATTGCCGGGGGAAAGAAATTTACCTACGGCGAATTGGCGGCAGACGCTGCGCTGTTACCGGTACCGGAAAAAKTTCCTTTACGCACCAAGGCAGACTGGAAATATATAGGTAAAAGTACCAGGCGACTTGAGGCAAGCGTAAAAACCGATGGTACGGCCAAATTTGGCATGGACATTCAGTTTCCCGGCTTGTTAACCGCGGTTGTGGCACATGCGCCGGTTTTTGGGGGTAATGTCCGGTCTTTTGATGCGACCAAAGCCAGGGCCGTTCCGGGTGTCAGACAAATAGTACAGATCCCGACCGGGGTCGCCGTAATTGCAGACCACTACTATGCAGCCCAGCAGGGCAAAAAAGCATTACAGATTACCTGGGAAAATGGTATAGGTGCTAACCTTTTTACCACCAAGCAGACAGATGCTTACAGAAAGCTGGCGGCAACAGACGGCCAGACCGCGCAAAAAAAAGGCGATGCAACTGCCGGGTTAACAAAATCGGCTAAAATACTTAAAGCCGAATATGTGTTCCCTTACCTGGCGCATGCGCCGATGGAGCCGTTGAATTGCACGGTTAAAATAGAAAAAGACAGCTGTGAGATCTGGACAGGTACGCAAATGCCTGCCGTTGAGCGGGCAGCAGCGGCTAAGATACTTGGCTTCGCTCCTGAAAATGTGAAGATTAATATCCCATTTTTAGGTGGTGGCTTTGGACGCCGGGCTACTCCTGCAACTGACTTTGTGTCTGAAGCCGTACATATTGCCAAGGCTTCCGGTAAGACGATTAAAATGGTTTGGAGCCGGGAAGATGATATGAAAAGCGGGCACTACCGGCCATTTTTTGTGCATAATGTACAAGCGGGTTTGGATCAAAAGGGTATGCCGGTGGCATGGAAACATAATATTGTAGGGCAATCCATTATGAAGGCCGCTGCCCCGGCTTTCGGAGAGCCGAGAAGCCCTATTGATGCTACCTCAGTTGAAGGCGTGATGGGATCGCCATACCTCACCAGTGTACCCGATCATTTTGTCGGACTACACAACACCGAAGAGGTTGTACCGGTTATCTGGTTCCGTTCTGTCGGACATACCCACACCGCTTACGTGATGGAAACGATGCTGGATGAACTCGCCCATAACGCAGGACGTGATCCTGTCGAATACAGGCGCGATCTTTTTACAGAACACCCCCGTCATTTAGCGGCGCTCAATCTCGTTGCTGATAAAGGGAACTGGAAAAAAGAGTTGCCTCAAGGACGCTACAAAGGCGTAGCGGTCAATGAAGCATTCGGAAGTTACGTCGCCACCATTGCAGAAGTGAGCATAGTAAACGGCCAGGTAAAGGTGCATAAAGTCGATTGCGCAATCGACTGCGGTTTAGCTGTTAATCCGGAAGGAGTAAAAGCGCAAACCGAAAGTGGCATCATCTTCGGTTTAACCATGGCCTTGTACGGTGAACTTACGCTTGAGGGCGGAAAATTACAGCAGAGTAATTTTTATGATTACCGGATCGCACGTATGAACGAGTCTCCCGAGATCAACGTTTACATTGTGGAGAGCGACGGAAAAATGGGTGGTGCCGGAGAATGTGCGGTACCGCCAACCGCCCCGGCCATCGCCAACGCCGTCTTTGCGGCCACCGGCAAACGTATTTACAACCTGCCTATTATGAACCATAAACTAATCCAGCAAGCATGAAAAAATTGATGGTTATCAGTATTATATCAATCACATCTGCAGTTATCATTCTGTCATTTAAATCAGAAGATACGACTCACGCAGATCATCCGGTGGCGGTGCGCAAAGATAGTGTCGCTTCTGTTAAAGCTTTTAAACAGGTGTACACCGTTTTGATGAGCTCCCGTTGTATGAATTGCCATCCGTCAGGGGACGTACCGTTGCAGGGCGATGACAGTCATTTGCATACGATGGGCCCTAAAAGAGGTGTGGATGGAAAAGGCGTGTATGCAATGAAATGTTCTAATTGTCACCAGGCAACGAATACACCCGGTCTGCATACACCTCCGGGAAACCCGAACTGGCATCTACCTCCTGCCGATATGAGAATGGTTTTCCAGGGAAGAACACCGCGGCAGTTAGCCAAACAATTGATCGATCCTAACCAAAACGGTCATAAAGACATGAAGAAGCTGATCGAGCATGCAGATGATGGATTGGTGCTGTCCGGCTGGAACCCGGGCGAAGGCCGGAAGCTTCCACCGATGAGCCACGCTGCGTTTAAAAAAGCATGGCTGACCTGGTTATCAACCGGTGCTTATGCGCCGGCTAAATAAACATCGGTTGACCAATATTAGCTTAGTTCTGACAGGTAGCTGCCGTTCCGCAAACTATTGAATTAAAGGAAAACGTTAACAGCATGAAAGAATTAACAGCAATCATTGAGGCTTTTGACAAGGCCGATTCGGCAGGGATAAAGACGGCGCTCGCAACGGTGGTACAAGTAGAGGGATCATCCTATCGGAGGGCCGGTGCACGGATGCTCGTTACAGAGGATGGCCGACTCACCGGGGCCATCAGTGGCGGTTGCCTGGAGGGAGACGCTTTACGGAAAGCGCGCCTGGTGATGGTTCAGCAAAAAGCTATGCTGGTTACCTATGATACAACGGATGAGGATGATGCAAAGCTGGGTGTTGGCCTGGGCTGTAACGGTATCATTCAAATACTGATTGAACCCATTAGCGCTGACCAGCCCTTTAATCCGATCATCTTATTCAGGTCTTTCCTAAACAAACGCGATCCTGCGATCCTGATCACCGTTTTCAATATGGATGACCGTAAAAAAGCACAATACGGTACCTGTATGCTGATCGAGAAGAATGGATGTACAACAGGCGAACTGGCTCATGAAATAATGGCAAAAGAGATCTTTGCCGACGCAATCCACGTCCTGGAACACGGGAACGCGGATAGGAAAACCTATTTGTATCAAAACGGGTATACCTCCTTTGTTGAACTACTTGAACCCGTGCTATCACTCGTGATCGCCGGTGCCGGTAACGACGCTTTACCCCTGATCCAGATAGCGAAAGTACTCGGATGGTTTGTTACGCTTGTTGACGGAAGATCAAATTATAATACCCCGGAACGATTCCCGACAGTAGATAAACGTATTATTGCCCGTCCGGATGAAGTAATGCAACAAATACCCCTCGACAGCCGCACCGTGCTTATGCTCATGACACATAATTACAACTACGATATGGCGTTGCTGGAACACCTATTGCCTTTATCCATATCCTACATTGGTGTTTTGGGGCCGAAAAAGCGGCTAAACCGGATGCTTGAAGAACTGAGAAACGCAGCGCAAAAGATACCTGAAAACCTGCATGGACCTGCGGGTTTGGACATAGGGTCTGAAAATGCTGAAGAGATAGCCCTTGCTATAGTTGCCGAAATACAGTCAGTCATAAACCAACGGGACGGAAGGCCACTAAAGAATAAAGTGCTTGTTCATGAGCGAACTCAAATAATAAGATCATTAACCGAGGAAACCGAGACATGTTAAGTGTGGTCATACTGGCCGGAGGACTTCAAGCCAGATGGGCAGGCCGAAGCAGAATCTTTTGATGGACGATAAGACATCGCTGTAACAAGCCAATAACCTCGAAATATTTGACTTTAACTAAATTTGCAGATACTTTAAATGATCATCTGACTTATGGATGCTTTGTTAAGCGATCACCCTATCTTCAATCACCATTAATGTTAATTTATTGGTTGATAAATGAAATTTTTGAATGTAACTGTGCCATCACCTACAGCACACAATCCTATTCGTAGACTGAGGAAACCACCCAGTACGTTATGATTGTAACCGGATACCTCGACAGAATTTTCTATTTTAATCCAGTTTCGTCCGTCGATGCTGTAATACATATCAACGGTACTTTTTATGTTCCTGATCTTTAGAAACACATGTTTATTAATCGCATTTTTTTCGGTTGGGAACTGCCACCCCCTAAGGTTCGCCAAAATATTTTGCTTATCAGCCAATATTCCCGAATAATACCTGTTGTCGTAAAAAAGTGTCAATCCTCCCGTAGCATTTCCCTCTATAAATAACTCCACCTGTGCCGTATAAGAGTGGTTTGCAGGAATACAAGTTAAAGGAGCGCAATCAGCTAAAGATTTACCCTTGCCTTTTATTGTTAAACTGTTATCATTCAGGTAAAATCTTGTGGTATCGTATTCTCCAAAAAATTGCCACTGGGGTTTTAAGCTGCGGTCGCTGAAGTCATCGCTTAGGGTAAATGAACTTGTTAAAGTGCTTTGTTTTGGTTTTAGTATCGGCGCATCAGTCTTAATGGTGCCGGGTACTTTAAACCAACCGTCCTTTGTCCATTCCACAGGTTCAAGCAAAGTTTGACGGCCCATACCATAAAAACCGTTCTCGTAGGCATGAAAGACCATCCACCACTTACCATTGGGGCCTTCAACTAAGCTGCCGTGACCTTTGGACCACCATTTTTCTGAATTGTCTTTTGTACGGATGATCGGATCATAAGGCGAATTTTCCCATGGACCGAACGGTGTTTTAGCGCGTGCGGAGATTACCATGTGGCTTGTTGCGGGGCCGGCGGTCCCCCCTTGTGCTACGGTCAGATAATAGTAATCACCCCGTTTAGCTATTGTTGGTCCTTCCAAACAAAAACACTCTATCGACCATTCACGCGGAATCTTCCAGCCGCTGTAAGCCGGTTTTAATTCACCGGTTATAGATAACCCATCATCCGCCAACGGCAAATAGCCACCATTGTTGAAATAAAGATAGCGTTTACCTGCTTTGTCGGTAAAATGCCCGGGATCAATAAAATTGACCTTCAGTTCAACGGGCTCACTCCATGGACCATTTATAGAATCTGCGGTAACAACAAAATTGCTGTTACTTGCGGGGAAGTAGATGTAATACTTATTTTTATACTTAACCAGGTTTGGTGCCCATACCGAACCCACATATTTAGTCAGTGCGTGTGTAACCGGAGCCCAGTTAACCAGGTCTTTTGAGTGCCAGATTAACAGGCCAGGATAATATTCAAAGGATGAATGTACAATGTAATAATCGTCACCCTCCCGCATGATGGTTGGGTCAGGGTAATCACCCGCAAAAATAGGATTGACAAAATAAGCATCGCCCTTTGTTTTGCTTTGAGTTGGCTTCTGCGCCTGCGCTAAAAAAGCCAACAAAAAAAATGCTGCCGTTAAAGTGATACTTTTGATATTATTCATAATTGCGTAACTATTTTCTCTATTTGCCTATGTCGGCTACAAACTATCATCCTTCAGGATGGGTGAAAATAAAAACACTTAACAAGCTTTCTGTCAAATCAAGAGAAAATCTTTGATTTCCTTAAGCATTGGTTTGATTTMTGTTATTTCCGTCGTGCAGGCTGCTCTAACTTTGCATTATAAATTCAAATCACCATGGTTAAAGCAAGATCAGCGGGTCGTTAACAGAAGTATTGTCAGTAAGTATAACGCCTGTTTACAGCCCAACCTCAAATACTTTCCGATTGCAATAATCCCGAGAAAGTAAGTGATCTTATGAAAAGGTTAAATTTTTATTAGCCAAAATGGCGACGGCTTGATGCTCAATTGAACAGGCAGTCTTTTGATACAAAATTTGAATTGGTCTATTAATTATTGAAACATGAAAAGAGCCTTGAGCGGCTGGTTAAGCGCGGGCCTGAATAAGGTAAGAAAGTTCAAATCGGCGAGTCTTTCGAAAACAATCATCGCTGAAAGTCAGCTACATGGCTTTTCTGTTCACTGGTTTAGCCATAACGAAATAGATTTGGCTTTACAGAAGACTAACGTTAAAAGCTGGCTTAGCTTTATTTGGCTTGAAGATGAGCCTGGGAACGCATCATTTTTCATTAGCAAGGCAGGCGAGACTGTTCCATCTGATATTTTTCAAAACGTCCTGACCTGTGAAGCTATACTATTTGAGCCCATTTTTTTTAACCAACTGCAATCTGTATTTACGGAGTTTGCAGTGCTTAACCTGTATTCGCAGAAACTTCACCCGCTCAACTCATTTCAAAAAGTAGAACTGGATTGGATCAAAGGCAAGATCGAAAGCACCGCCAGTTGCGATTACGTCTTCAAAAATGAATATTTACAGCAGCTGCTGTTGCAGGTTATTCATTTTGCAGTTAAAAACTTCAGTCCGTGTAAATCATCAGATGCTTCAAATAAATATATAAGGTTTTTCAGGGAACCCCGTTTTCACCTTACCAGTCAAATTAAACAATGAAAAAACAAACGATCCGGGCGTTATTAACGTTCCTAATAATCATTCTTAATTATAAGAACATGAGCGCACAGAATAATAATCAACATTTAGATGCCAAAGAACAAGGCATCGTCACCATTGCGGCTTTCACAGCGAATGGGGATCAGGGACATTTAAAAACGGCACTTAATTCAGGTTTAGATGCGGGCCTTACCATAAGTCAGATAAAGGAAGTTTTGGTTCAACTATACGCATATTGCGGGTTTCCACGGAGCTTGAATGGCCTCAATGCTTTCATGGCTGTTCTGGACGAACGAAAAGCTAAAGATATACAGGATGAGCCGGGAAGGGAGGCATCGCCTGTCGACCAAAACGCTAACAAATATGAACAGGGAAAGAAAACACTCGAAACGCTGACCGGAAAGCCGCAAAGTGGACCACTTGTTGGTGCCAGCGCCTTTGCGCCAACCATTGATACCTTCCTGAAAGAACACCTTTTCGCAGATATCTTCAACAGAGATGTCCTGACCTTCAGACAGCGCGAACTGGCAACCATTACCGTACTTGCTACGCTGCCCGGATTGGGATCGCAACTGCAATTTCATATCGACGCGGGACTGCACGTGGGACTGACAGTAACACAGTTACGTGAAGTATTTGCGTTACTCGAAAAAAATATCGGAAAAACGCAGGCTGATGCTGCTAATGCTGTACTTAACCTGGTTGTTCCAGGGAAATAAATATTAAAACAAAATTATAAAATACACATTATTAAATGACGGTGCAGAAAAGCGCCTTTTTGGATTTAGGTTTTCTTGGCCTATATTGTTTGGACTGAATTCTGATCCATATTATATACCGAATACGATGGCTAATCTATTGCCTTATATGTTAACCTTTTTGCTAATTTTATAAAATGGAAGTTAATGATCATAAAAGAACGATTCAAACGGAATCGGTAAAGCTGAACGGTTTCAGCGTACACTGTACCGATCATACCGATGAAGTGATCAAAACCTACAGCAGGAAAGATTTTTATAAGGTCTGTTTGTATATAGGCGAATGCGTGATAGAGTACGCCGACCGTGCGGTACGATTGAACGGCATTACGTTGTTTTTTGGCACTCCGCATATACCATATTCCTGGGAAGATGTCGAAAAGAAAGGGGCCTATTCTGCACTTTTTACCGAAGATTTTTTGAAGGCTGCCCACAGCTCTGAAAGTTTGCAGCAGTCGCCCCTATTTAAGATTGGTGGAACTCCGATTTTTAACCTGACTGAAGAACAAAGTCGGCCAATCATTGATATTTTCGAAAAGATGATCAGTTCATACGGAACGGATTACCTTTATAAAGACGRCTTGATCCGTAACTATATTAACCTGATCATTCATGAAGCGCTGCAGATGCAGCCATCTGAAAATCGCAGTAAACACAAAAATGCGACCGAAAGGGTCGCCTCTTTATTTCTGGAATTACTGGAACGTCAGTTCCCCGTGGAAGGGCCTGTAAACCCATTAAAGTTAAGAAGTGCGAAAGACTTCGCCGAAAATCTGTCGGTACATATCAATCACCTCAACCATGCCGTCAAAGATATCACCGGTAAATCTACTACCGCCCACATTGCCGACAGGATAGTCAACGAGGCAAAGGTTTTATTAAAACATACCGACTGGAACATCGCTGATATTGCGTATGCGCTCGGATTCGAATATCCGAGTTATTTCAATAACTACTTCAAACGTATGACCGGCACCAATCCAACCTCCCTGAGAATACAGGAACTTAATAAGTCTTAATTATTGTTTTCATTTTTATAAACAGAATAGTCTTGAACGATTAAGAATGKCGAAAATTTCAAAATGAGCCGGGTGCTGCATTCTATATCTC